>DATBWL010000054.1:0-3831 GCA_036514795.1 Minisyncoccota bacterium | reverse complement strand
TAAAGCCCAATGAGTCCCAAATTGAAACGGTTAAATTTCAAGCCGATAGCGCCTTTGACTATGAATTTCGCCTTTTTTCACGCGGAGAATGCCCTTTTGAAATTAGAAAAGCATGGATAGAGAAAGAAAATCTCGATTTTAAAACTTTTAGCTGGGCGATTTGGCAAAGCGTGAGAAAAGTTTTATAATAATAACATAGTAAAAATTGAGCGGAGGTTTTGAATGAAAAAAATCCTTATCATTTTGATTGCTTTGGCTATCGGCACCGGCGGCGGCTATTTTGGCTATAAGTTTTACCTTGCAAAGTTCTCAAAGACCTTAGCCAATTTTCCCGAACCGTTTATGTGGGGCGTGACCATGGGCCCCTCGGATTTAAACCGCTACAGCTCTCAAGTCTGGCAAAAGCAGATTAATACCGCCACCGACCTGGGAGTCGGCTGGATCAGATTGAAGTTTGATACGGAAAATGAAAATCCTTTCAAGCGCAACGACGAGGAAATCAAATACCTTAATAAAGCCAATCTCAAGGTGGTTCTAATTATCGAGCAAGTCGCCAGCAAAAATAATGCCAACATAGATCATTATAAAGATGGTTATGATGATGGTTTCAAGATCGCTTCTCACTACAAAGGGAAGGTTAAATTTTATCAGATGATTAATGAGGGGGGAGGCGGAACCATCAGGCAGCCGACAATGAGCGGCCAGACCGAAGATCAATTTGATGAGGAAAAATATAAAATTGTCACCGCGTATTTAAGAGGAGTTTCGGAGGGAATTGCCAAGGCGGACCCTGACGCTTGGCGAATTGTTAACATGGGCTGGACCCACGTCGGCTATCTCGACAAAATAGTTAAGGATAAAATTGAGTTTGATGTCATTGGGATTGACTGGTATGGGTGGATGGGCAGCTTTGGCGAGAAAAAGCTGGAAAACGGTCAGTTGTTATTTGATAAACTGAAAAGTTATAAGAAACCCTTGATTTTTATGGAGGTTAACGCTGATTCTAAGGGCAAGATTGTTTATCCAGAGAAGCAGGCGGCTTTTATTTCGGAAATTGGCGCTTGGGCCTGGCAAAATAAAGATTATGTCAAAGGCTTTTTTGTGCTTTCGCTTTTTGACGGTGTTAATAATGCTCGTGAAGATGCCGAGTATTTTGGCATTGTCGAGGCCAAAAAGAATCCCAGCGGTACTTATGTTCCTGGCAAGCCGCGTGAATCTTTCTATGCTTATCAAGAGCTGATTAAAAAATATGCGGGCCAGTGAATTGCAAGACCGGAGTGGGTTTGTTTTGAAATTGGTAAAGAAATATTGGCAAGTGCTCATCTTGGCAGTGATTATTGCAATTTCTTTTGGACTAATGATTTTTTCGGCTCGCTCTGATTCTTTGACCAATGATGAAAAAGTGCATATTGTGGCCGGCTATCTTCATGTTTGGAAAGGGGAATATACTTTCAATGTTGAGCACCCTCCTTTATTAAATGATCTTGCTGGTTTATTTGCCAAAATCGCTAACCCTCAATTACCCCAGGTCTCAGAGCCGAATCAGTGGAAGTACGCTGATGACTTTTTTTATTTCTCTGGTAACAATGTTGACAAGATTGTTTTTTGGGCGCGGTTGCCTTTTATTTTATTAACTTTAGGGTTGGCGTATTTAGTATTTTTATGGTCTAACGTTCTTTTTGGCCAAAAAGCAGGATTGGCCGCCGCTGCTTTGACGGCTTTTTCGCCAAACATTTTGGCTCACGGACATTTGGCGACGACTGATATTGGACTCACTTTCTTTTTTGTTTTGACTCTCTGGTTGCTACGAAAGTATTATTTTAAGCCAGATTGGCTTACGGTGATTTTTTTGGGCCTAATTTTAGGATTAGTTCTAACTGCGAAATTTTCCGCCATCGTTATTTTTCCCATTGTGATGATGGGGTTTGTTTTTCTGGGCTTTAGAAGTAGTCGAAAGTTTGCTATTCTTGCCCATTTTTTGGCGACATTAATGATTGCTTTGATAGTTATTTGGGTCATTTATGTTTTTTCCATGCGAAGCGAGCTAACGGATTTTCAATTAAATTTTTGGCAGTGGTTTAATTTGCCGTTTAAAAAATTCATGCTCGGTTTAAACTCTATCTTTGCTCATAATACTGCTGGTCATCTAACCTACCTCAATGGCCAATTAAGTAGTCAGGGTTGGTGGTATTATTTTCCCTTGGTTTTATGGTACAAGATGACTCTTCCGGAAATAATTCTTTTAGTATTAGCTACGTTTTTGGCATTTTGGGAGCGGAAAAAATTAGCTTTCTTCGACTATTTTTTAATTATTTTCCCGCCTTTATTATTTTTAGGCGTTTCTATGCTTGGACATCTTGATATCGGCATTCGTCATATCTTAATATTTTTCCCCTTCGCCTATATTTTTATTAGCCAATTAGCTCAAAATAACAATCTATTCGTCAAGTCTGCAGTATTAGTTCTTGTTCTGGGTCAAGCGATAATTGGCATTTCGAGCTTTCCTAATTATATTGCCTACTTTAACCAGATTGCCGGAGGGATTGAAGGCGGCCGGAAGCATTTAGCAGATTCAAATTTAGATTGGGATCAGGATACCAAGCGCTTAAAATTATATTTGCAAAAAAATAATATTAACAAGATTTATCCATCTCTTTGGGACCACAGTTCTCTGACTTACTATGGAATCAAGTATGAAGACTTGCCCAAAGAGCCCATTCGCGGTGTTGTGGTAATTTCTGACCAATGGTTGAAGATTAAAAGACCGGCCTTCGATACAGATTGGGTTATCCGATTCCCGCCCGATGACATCGTTGGTACTACTCTCTATGTTTGGCGCTTCGATATAAAGAGTGTAGAATCAAGGCAATAAGATCTTACGCAAATCTGATTATGCTTATCAGAAGCTAATCAAAATAATGCGACCGCATAATATTGATTAGATGTTTCAGAGGCAAAAAATCCCAATCCAATCGTATATCGTAAAAGTGGGATTTTTCTTTTTGGGTATGAAAAAGCCCTAGGCCGTGGGCGTAGGGCTATCGTAGATCTCGTAGGCGGAGTCGCGGGAAAAGCGGCTCTTCAAAGCTTCAAATATTGTTGGGGCTTCCATGCTCCATAGGTCTGCTTTCAGCTCATAATGTTGGCCAGTGGAAAGCTCGGTGACGCCCTCTTTCTCCAAAGAAACGATCAGAGGGGAATGTCCCGAGATTTTCAAATGGTTGCCATCCAGAGAGACCGAAAGCAGTCTCCTTTTGAGAGGCCCGCGCAGGAAGAGAGTGAATTTCCGCATTTTTGCCCCTTTACAGGAATATTTTTTGCTCGAGAAGTTTTTGAGCGCGACTAAATATACCATTTATCTCTTTTTCTGTCAAGAGTTCCGCCAGGTCTTGACGGATATTTTGTTCTTTTTCCATAAATTGATCTAATTTAAGCAAATGACGGTCTGGGAGCGATGTTTTCTTTAAACGTTCCGGATCATATGAAATGTCATATGCAGTCGCCAGACGCGGTCCCTTCCTTTCCCATCGAGAGGCAAATTCTTCCCCTTCACTGAAAAAGGTTAATGAATGATCAATCGCTTTTATTTTTTCTTGACCATCAGTTTCTTCCCAAATCATATTGGCCGGTCTACGATCCACGGTGAGGAGGATAAAATCATATAAAGCGAAATCTTCCATTGTTTCTTGATTGCCAAATATTTCATCTTGCTTTTCTTGAGGCAATAGTTCCACGGGCTCTCCCCAAATATATGGTCTCACCGAACCGGGCCCTTCATTCAATGACCTAATGACTACTGGTTCAGTAATTGAGCTTAAAAATGAGTTTATA
>DATBWL010000053.1:0-10068 GCA_036514795.1 Minisyncoccota bacterium | reverse complement strand
AAACCATCTAGCAAATATGCCGGCAGGCAAAAGACGATCACTTTTTAATTCTTGTATTGTCAGCTCTCCCACCTCTATAGAACCGCCATATTTTTGCACTAGAGTTTTAAGATTATTCTCATAAGCTATTGGTGAATAGCCTGAGGCGTAACCGTTGATCAAAAAGAAAAGAGGTTTATCCGAAAGAACTTCCAGGCAAAAATCAAAAAGCTTTGAGAAGTCTTCTTCTATCTTCCAGATTTCATCTTTCGGCCCGTGACCGAAAGCCGGCGGGTCCATGATGATGGCATCGTACTTATTGCCTCTTTTCACTTCCCTTTTAAGAAATGTCAGCGCGTCATCAAGTATCCATCTAATCGGTCTATCAGAAAATCCTGAGGCTTCCGCATTCTCCCGTGCCCAATCGATCGCTTTCTTCGAAGCATCTAAGTGCACAACTTCCGCTCCGGCGCGAGCGCAAGCCAAAGTCGCGCCACCGGTATAAGCAAAAAGATTCAATACTTTGCCAAAGGGCTCCCCTCTGGCAGATCTCTTGGCAATCAATTCCTCCATCCAGGCCCAATTCGGCTCTTGTTCTGGAAAAAGACCGGTATGCTTGAAGGAGGAAAGTTTAATTAACAATTTTAATCGCCCAAAAGTTATCGGCCAACTAGTGGGCAAATTTTTCTTTCCTCTCCATTCTCCTTTTTCGCCCATTCGGATAAATTCCGCATCGGCTTTTTTCCACTCTTCTTCAGTTAAATTTTTCTTCCACAAAGCGCCCGGATCAGGGCGAGAAAGGACATATCGGCCGTATCGTTCCAGTTTCTTACCTTCACCGGAATCAATCAGTTCATAATCGGCGGATGGCTCGGTTGTCAAAATAGAATATTTCATAAGCTCATTAATTTCTGATAAAGTTCCAGAGTCGCCCGGCAGTCGGAGAGCGCGGTATGAGCATTTTTGTTTTCAATCTTGAAATAATCACATAAAAATTGGAGCGAGAAACGGTCAACGCCTTCTTTTAAATGAAGCTTGGCAAAGGCGATGGAAATAGTATCGAGCTTATGATAATGCATCTTATTTTCAACTCCGGTCACGGAAAAAGCCTTGGCCAAAAAACAAAAATCAAAAGCGACATTGTGCGCGACCATGATTGTATCCGCGGTTTTCTGAGAAAAAATTTTCATCGCGTCATTTATGTTCAGAGCTTCCGCCCAGGCGGCCTCGTTGTAACCGTTGATCTTAAGCGCCACCTTGTCCGCCAAGCTGATCCTCTCTGGTTTTATCTTGAGCTCTAATTCATCCAAAATTTCAAAAGTAGGCTTGCCATCTTTAGGCCATATTTGATTGACCAAAACACAGCCGATTTGAATAATTTCGTGCTTCTCTGTATCCAGTCCTGTCGTTTCTATATCTATAAAAGCTAATTTGTGTTTTTTCATGGTTCGATAAAACTCACCATAACCCTGAGACTACTCGAAGGGTCATTACAAATATTTTACAATATTTAATCTATGTTCTTCAAAAGTCTTGGCATAATGGATAGTTCCATCTTTTTCGTGCAAATAAAACAGATAAGGGCTTGGAGCGGGATAAATAGCGGCCTTGATCGAATCGAGTCCCGGATTCGAAATGGGGTAATCTGGCAAACCGGCTTTGTCGTAAGTCTCGGACCAAGCATCTACTTGCAATCGTATACTTTTTTCTATTCTTTTCCAAAGAATTCCTGAAATTATCTTTTTATCGTCCGGCCCGCCCGATTCTTTTTCAATCAATGATGCCATAATTATAATTTCATCCTCGGTTTTGCCGGATTTTTTTATCTCACCCCGAAGCGGAGCGATCTGTGACTTAAAATTATCACTTAGAAGTTTTACGGCTTCTTCTGCAGTCGTGGTCGGATAGAAGAAGTAGGTATCAGGAAATAAATAGCCCTCTTTCTCCCTTGCCCCAGCAAGAAAATCTTCACTCTTAAAATTTAAAAGCGATCCTGAAAGTAATTTGGCTATATCTCCCGCGCTGAAACCTTCGGGGACGGTAATTTTTAAGGCTTTCTGGTGAAGTCTTCCCAAAACTATCCGAAAAGCGACATTCCAAACGTCAACAGGACGGTCAAAATAATAATCTCCGGCGACGATGTGCTTATCGCCGCCAAAAAGAATCGCGAAAAATTGTAAAGCTAATTCGGACCGTACAATGCTTTCAGCTTTTAAGTCTCGAGAAATTTCTGTTAGGGTGCTTCCGCTTTGTGCGTAAAAAGTGGTATTAACCGGGAAATTTATGGGAGCAGTGATAAAAAAGCGATAAACCAAAAGCAAACAGATAAAAACAAATATTGCGAAATATAAATATTTGATTACTTGGACATTTTTCATTCTAATCTACATTGGCAAATTGGCTGGTGGTTCAGCTTTCTTCGATTCAATACGCTTAAAGGTCGGCGTCTCAGCGACTTGACCCGGGAAGTGATAAATTGTCGCTAACTCCTCAGAGTTTAAGATAAATGGTGTTCTTTTGATAGATTTTCTGGCAACTAGCTTGGAGGCATGGGGCATGTAGAAAAATGATCTCATGCGGTAAGCGTCAAACATCTCTTTTTTGAGCTTATTAACCCGACGATTCTTGTAATCCTGCCAAGGGTAATCAAAGGAGGTCACATTAGTCGGCTTGAAGCCGTTTAAATTCTGCGAGTTGTACTGTTTAATGCTCGACATCAACCCGATATTGTGGACGCCGTTAAAATTGCTCTTTTTGGCGATATAGAGACCGCGAATTCCGCAGTCATAGCCAAGCTTGTCCATGCTCCTCGTTAAGGAAGCAATTTTATCCTGTTCACCTTTCGGCACCTTGGCGGGATCGGAAATTTTCTTACCTTTGTCGTTTGTGATGGCATATTTATCCATGATTTTTTTAATTTCATCTTCGGTGGCCTTCATCCAAGATTGCATTCCAAACCAAGTCCCCGGCTTCGGAAAACGATCAGAGGCGGCGCGCACTAGAATCTGAAGCCAAACCTGCTCGCCCGGCCCGACCGAGCCCATATATTCAAGCATCGGAGTAATAGGATCAATCTTAAATTCTTCTTCCAAATTAGTGCTTTTGTCTAAGCCGTAGTCAATATATGTCTTGATCGGATAGATATCGTCTTTCGACAACTTAAATTCCAAACCGAACATATCCCATTCTTCTGTTTCAAGGCGCGCCGCGAGATCTTCAGTATAATCATCAACTTCCGAAACTTCAGCTCTGGGGTATTGGGCATAAATCTGCGACTCAATCAAATTCTTAAGCCAGGAAGGCGTACGGATAAAAAAATAAACCTTGCCTTCAATAGAGACAATTTCTAAAGAGAACCAAGTGCGAACTCGGCCTTCCCAATATTTTTTTACCCAAGTATTGGTGCCAAAGGTCTGATAGAGCGCGTTAACAATGAACAGTTCCATAGCCTGTGGAGTCTTAAAAACATCTCTGGGAATTTTTACCTGCAGAGTGCTCCACTTGATGCTGGAAACAAAAAGTCTCTGAATATAGTGAACCCAAAGCCGAAAAGCTAAAATACCGAGAAATACCGGTAGTAAAAAAACAAAAACTTTCCAGAGAAAATCCAAGGCGGAAAGCACCGTGGGGTTATTTAATATTTGAGTCAAATAATCTGGGGTCACGATTAAATTATACAGCAAAATCAAAAATCCCGCATAGCGGGATTTTTGATTACTTAGAATTTTATAGGAATAGTCGCTGTTTTGGGATTATTTCCTGATGTATCGTCGTTCATAAAAACCAGAGATCCGGACGACCCCGGTGGCGGAATTTGATTCAAATTCAAAATGACCTGGAAATTAACCGGAATTTGCATCCAGTTGCCGGAAATATTAATGGGAATCCTACTGCTAACCGGCAAACCGTTTGATTGATACGCCTGTACCGTCCCGGCCACAGCCTCAAAAGCTGTCCAACCGCAACCATTTTCAACACCCTTGATTACAAATCCTTGGCTAATCGTCTGGTTAGGCTGTGGTGTCAATACAGTCAAACCACAGGATGGAAAATTAACTGGCGGGTGGCAGGGCTCGCCGGTCGTCACGCTGAATGTCGAAGTATCAGTGCATCCGGCCGGGAGGCCGGATGTCGGCAAATTAGGATAAGTTGGCGGATTAGGAATCGAAGAAACAGGATTATTGGAAGTTTGAGCAGGCTCTGCTAATTTCTTATTAGACACAAAAAAACCAACAAGAACAGCGCTTAAAATCAAGCCAATAATAATCAACAAAACATGGGTAACGCCTTGATTAGTAAGCGCTTTTTTTGTTTTGAGTATAAACATCTTAAACTGCGGAGTATAAACCGTTCTTATTTTTCTTGAAGTATTTGCTATTTTGCAAATTAACAAGGATGGTATTTTTCTTGAGATAGCGCTCCTTCATAACTCGATCAATAATATCATCTTTATTCATTGATCCTTCTTTTTTCAGAATTTCCCGGATAACATCTTTGACAACGCCCTGTGTATATCCCCATTCTTTGAGAGCATATAAACCGCGACCGACTAAAACAAAACGGGAATCCTTGATCAGCTCATTATGGCAAGTAGCAACATGGGTCTTTTTGCCAAAAGTATCATATATCGCCTTGGCAACTTCGCGGAAATGCATCGGTGATCCGTGGCGCCTCATCACTAGGAATGCATAATCTTTGATGCCACGAGTTTTTACATTCGGCGAATCGGCTTTTCCCCATTCTCCTAGAGGATTTTTGTCGATGCCTTTAGAAATCGATAGCCATCGCTTGGCAACTTCATCATTTTTGTATTTATCAGACACACCCTTAAGATTGTCCACAAATTTAGAGATCAGCTCGCTTTCAGGAATAATATCTTCGTCATTCAAGCTGGTATAAAGATTTTTCAAAGCAGAATGAACTTGATCCGAAAT
Source organism: Minisyncoccota bacterium (assembly GCA_036514795.1). GTDB lineage: Bacteria > Patescibacteriota > Minisyncoccia > Phycocordibacterales > UBA9973 > DATBWL01. The sequence continues at coordinate 5,155 of DATBWL010000053.1, read as the reverse complement.
TTGGTCATCAACGCTCCATCGATTCTTGAAATCGTCATCTTCTTTGTGATTCTTGAAATCATCGCCTAAAACTAAATGAAAATGAATATGATTCTGAACACATTTATCCTTAGAGAGATGGTTGAGCAGGTCTTCTTCGGCAACAAAAGATCCTAGGGAGCTGATGACTTCTTTGAGAGAGCTCAAAGAATCCTGTTCAGCTTGAAAAGCGTCTGATTTGCGAATCGTATTTAAAGCGGCATTTTCGATCTGCCTGACTCGTTCTCGAGTTATGCCATACTTATCACCAATCGCTTCCAAGGTTTTTTGCTCGGCATCATCGGTCAAGCCGAATCGATTAGAAATAACATCATAAGCCCTCGGAGCTAAATCGGAAGTAATTTTTTTAGTAACTTGTTTTGGTTTAAATGTTATTGTTGCGATAGCCATAAATAATTCTTGCCCATTTGGGGCGTAAAAAGCTAATAAAATCAGGCTTTATCTGTATTGACCTAATATTACCAATATTCCTAAATAAAGTCAAATGCGGCCACCATGTTCCTAAAATACCAAAAAACAGAGTATTTAAAAGGATTTTCCAAAAGAATTCCACATATTGACTTGGCTTTATATTTGTGGTAGAAATAATTCAGAAAATAATATTCACCTTCAAAACTCCATACCATGGAAATACCAGTAAAAATAAGAAATTTCGTCATCAGCTTTCTTCTGGCTGAGATCTTTGCTCTAATTTTTGTGTTCACTTCTCTCTTCTACTTAACCCACGAGAAGGGCTTAGGTTTTTTGATGGTTATCCAAAGCAAGCCCTTAGCTTTCACCGAGCTCTTCGTTGCCGGAGCATGTTTCTTCACATCAGCGTTTTTCTACATTGACCTGATCCGGCATCCTAATTTGAAGAAATGAATTTGAATTTCAAATGCCACTTTATCAACATAAAGTGGCATTTTTATTTTGGAGTTATGAAAATTAACTGTTATTATTATCTTCAGTAAAAACTTTTCAGTACAAATCTGTCCCGAGCTTATCCAGGGACCCAAAAAAATAAATATGGAAACTAAACTTCTTACAGAAACAATGCTTTTTAATATTTTAGCAAAAAAATATGGAGCGGGAGAAAAGAGAATTATGAAAATTAATGGTTATCGTAATCTTTGCGAAATAGTCGCTGTCAAAATCTTTCCTAATTCGTTAAATATTGATGAAAAAAATAAGGCTTCCCTTTTCTTTCACAAGGATGAAAATAATTTTGCTATCATCTTCTGTTCTTCTATGCCTCGAAATAGCAATGTGGATAGAAAATTGATTGAAATAAGACCGAGTTTAAACGGAGGAGAACCGAATATCAACTTCGGAGAGACCAGTACCGGTTCACCGCGAGTGATGAGGCTCCGAAGCTCTCAGGATGAATTCTCAATGAGAACAAGAATGATTGCTTTTGACATCGCCAAGGATGTAAATTATCTGGTATATTCCTTTTCGCGTGAAATGGGAAAAATACCAGCTGTGAAATTGGAGAAAACTTGAAATAAAAAACCCCTGCACCAATATAGTGCAGGGGTTTGTTTTTTAAATATCATCCGCGATGGGATCAAGATTATCTGGCTTCGACTGATTCTCTTCATTGGAGGCAACAGCAGTAGAAATAGAAACTTCTTCTTTTTCTCCCAACCTCACAAGGAAGAATTCATCAAGCTCGCAAATTCGATCGAGCTCGGCTTTGCCCTCCAGAATCCAGAATTCCGGACGGCCTGCTAAAGCATTAGCATTATGATGCCGTTCTAATCTCAAAAGAAGCCTCCTGCCTTCTTTATCCTCTCCTGGACCGATCGGCACATAAATTTTACTGTTCGCTGTCTGGTCGGAAAACTGCAATCGAGCTAAGAAAAAATCCTCACCCGTGCAAAATCCGATACCCTTCCTCATGGCAATCTTTCCCAAGACATATTTGTATTTGGGAGGATACTTGAAGCCAAGTTGCTTCACTGAAACAAGGGCAAGATGTACTTCATCCATAGAACCAAAAGAAAGTTCCTTGATCTTGTCATAAGCATAACCCCCGATTTTGAAATGAAAATCTCTCAGTTGAAACCGGAAATTTCCGCCCTCTGCCTTGAAGCATGAAAGAGCTTCAATACCCGAACTGTACATGCCCGTGTTCACTGTCATCCAGATTTTGAGCTTTTTGGGAGTATCTTCATCCTTTGGGGACGAAACTCCAGACCGTTGTAAATCAAGTTCGTCTGTCATGGTATTTGTTTTAAAGCCTGCCTGTCGGCAGACAGGGTTCATGTGAAAGAATGATTTCTATCCCTGATTTAACAGTATTTTAGGCAAAAAGTCAAATACCTTAAAACTTGACAAGTTCGGGATTCTTTGGTATCATCCCACTAGGATTCAGCTATTTAAAAAAACAATCACTAATACCTAATGATATGAAAAAAATAAAAATGCTTGTCTGGGAAGGATCACAACTTCCTAAAAATACTTACGGGGCCGATGTGGTGATACATCAAAACCCCTTTTACAAATCAGGATCACTGGGCATTATTATCAATAATACCGAAGTGATCCCCTTTCTGCCTAGAATTTTTACCGAAGAGATGGATGATTTCGGATTTCAGAGAGATTTTTTTACTTCTCTGGATATCGAAACTCTTAGAAAAAGGTTTAATGAGAATTTTTCTGTTTCTTTTCTTGAATCCAGAATGGTATCGCCATCTGTTCATGGTGGCAGACTAATCATGGAAAATAATTTGTCCCTCAATTGAAAAAACTAGCACAGCAAAAAGCCCCGCAAAAACGGGGCTTTTTTTATTGAAAAAAGATTTAATTATCCGGCGTCGTTTGACCGTCAAAATGCTCTTCTACTTCATCGGCTTTTGCGGGCTGAAGAGTGCCATCTTTATGGTTGGGTGGAGAATAGACTGTGTAGAGCTTCATTTCTGCGCCTCCGGTATTAATGATGTTGTGCTTAGTTCCCGCTGGTACGACGATCGCCCAACCGTCGGATATTTCGTGCTCTACGTCGTTTAAAATAGCTTTGCCTAAACCTTTCTCTATTCTGATGAATTGGTCCAAATGATGAATCTCTGAACCAATTTCCTCGCCCGATTTCAAGCTCATCAAGACAAGCTGGCTGTTTGGAGTCGTATACAAAACCTTCCTATAATTTTCATTTTCTACGGACGACTGCTCAATGTTTGTTATATATCCTTTCATGCGTCCATCATACAATATTTATTTTGACTTGCCAACATTTTTGTGATATTGTGTAATAAGAATTTCCCAACTTCAATAAGAACTCGAACGCCCGCCGGTTCCTTAAAAACCCAAAACTATGAAAAAATTGATCATCCTTGCGGTATTTATCGCAAGCCTTGCAAGCGAAGCGCTTGGACAAGTGAGTTTCTCTCCAATTTTCTCTTTCAGCTCTTCAGGCAAATCAGCCAGCCTGATAGACAGAACAAGCATCGGCTTCATTCTCGCTTATGATTTGAGCGAGCATTGCGGCATCGGCTTTGAAGTGAACAAAGGGTCCTGGGAACTAAACGGATTGGAAGAGAGGGTACTGCGTCTGCGTTCTTACTCCATGGAGTTCTATGTGTGCGAAACTGTAATAAATAAGACAGGATGGTTCTTCAGGCCCTTGGGTGGCATTATGGCCGGAATCGGCACCTCGATCCCCGATGGCGACCAGAACCAGAAACTTCGGAGAAAAGAACTTGAATTGCTCAAGCATCCTTATTTTTTGGGCGCCTTCAGTCAAATCAGCGTCTGCAAGAGATTGTCATCCAAATTCCTATTTTCGGCAGGCTTCAGACTAGAAGGCTTGGTCGGCATGATGGCCGATCGGGATATGGTCAGCGAGAACGCGAGCACCACCAGTAATTTTATATTGAATACAGGAGTGATCTACGAACTCGGACATTGAGAAATTCAGAAACAAAAATCCCCCCGCACTTGCGGGGGGATTTTCATTTAAGCGCTTATGCTCGAGATACTTTGGTTGCCGCTGGGCCTTTTTCACTTTGAGTAACTTCAAAAGAGACGGTGTCGCCTTGTTTGAGTTCATCAAATGAAACGCCGACAAGCTCTTTGGAATGGAAAAATAGATCCTTTGTCTCACCTTCGCGAGAGATGAATCCAAATCCTTTGTCAGTAAGAGTTTTGATTGTTCCTGTTGCCATACGATTTTTTTTGATTAATATTTTATTTGAAACTTCGACGTGGTTCCTTGTGTTTTAACACTTCGTCAGTATAACACTTATCTGGATTTTTTGCCAACTTTGGCCGCCAACATGAGCCTCTTGGCTAGAAGCCGCTTCGCGGTCTTGTGCGGATGCTTCTTCATTTTAAACGGGCTTAGCCCGGTCTGTCTTTTTGCCATACAAATATATAATTAAACTAATAATAAAATCATTAAGATATGTTGTTATTTCTCGGAAGCCAATCTATCAACTTTTTTCGATGCTGATTGAGTGACCACATGTCGCCATTTTTAAAAAGCGCCGGTTGAGCGTCTTTAAATTTTTTTAATAACGCAACAGTGGCCGAAGGAAAGCTCTTAGGCATGTTTTTATTATAGGATTCTAAAAAATCCAAAAGGGATATTTGCATTTCACCTATTCTCATTTCTTCTCCGTATTTTTTCATTACTGGCAATGATACCATGAATTATCTAAAAAAGCAATATTTCTGATAACGAAAAAGCCGATTCATAATTAATCGGCTTTTTAATCTCTGTTGTGCGCTTTACCCCACTCCTCAATTGGAATGGAAGTTAAATGCCATCCATGACACTTATCACATTGATACTCCCTTATGGGTTTCCTTCTTTTCTGCTTAAATTTCGTAATCCGCCTGAGCTCTTTTTTTGCCTCTCCTGGAGACAGGAAAGTAACTTTTTCGCATCTAACTTCGGTCAATTGCGGAATGGGGGCTCTGCCCTCACTGCGAGCTTTGATCAGCTCGATATTGTTTATAATGTACGCCTTGAGTGCCTTATCTTTGAATTTCTTCTTTTTTAAGATACTCAATAAATATTCAGGCGGTACTCGACATAATGCGGTAAATTTATACGGGCCAGAAAGTAACAGAGTAGTATCTGTATATGGTTGTTTAAAGTCCATGAGTATATTTATTTGTTAATATCTGC
>DATBWL010000052.1:0-3256 GCA_036514795.1 Minisyncoccota bacterium | reverse complement strand
TAAAGGTAATGGTCGACGCAGAGAGAACCTGGGCTTGGAGACGATCCGGTTACCGAATAAGTCTCCGTCTTGATTGTTATGACCCTCTTGATATTGCAGTTGGCCGCAAATACGCCCGATGAAGAGTTGTCGAAGCTTTGTTTTACGTTATAGTAGGCGCTGGAAGTATCCTTCATCTGGTTTAGGATCTCGGAGTCGGATGCGGTAGTAAGGCCGCTATTATCCTGATTGGTATAAAAAGCTTGCAGACCGTTTGAACTCGCAGAAGATGTCGTGGCGCATCCGGCCGAATCCTGTCCGTGATAGGAAATTGTGTCGCCGACTATTTTTGCATCTGTAATCGCGAACCTGGCGTCCACTTTCTGTATCGCCCCGGCAGCGCCGCCACCTATGTCCTTTAAAACAGTCGAATAATCACTGTAACTTGCGCCGCAACTCTGATTGACACAATAGCAGCCTCCGAGTTCTGTTATGGAGGCTGGCTGGAGTGTCGCCTGAAAATTACCCCCTGCTGTCCACAGGTAATATTGGCAGTTCAACCATGTGCCGGGGTCGCAGGAGACTACCCCGTTAGAACAGACGCCTGATAGATTAAAAGGAGGCGAGTAGGTATAATCCAGAATACCATCGAAATTCGTATCCTGCCTTACCGTTGCATTCAGATCCCCCGTGGCGGAGGCCGTTACTGACACCTCTAAAAAACTAGATGTCGAAGGGCATGTAAGCTGCGCGTTGAATGATTTACTGCCGTCAAGCGTAGACATGGGAGTATTGCTTGAGGTTATGGGCCTAGATACATTGTTCTCGAAACTCCCGGTGGAGTCGTAATTGCCGCTTGTCGCACCATATATAGCTGAGGCGGCATCTTCGGGCGCAATTCCCCACGAAGCCGGAGCGGAAAAAAGGCCGACTACTGACGCATACGCGATCAAAAAGACCCAAAGCCTTGTTGTCTTCATAAAAGAGACCCTCCAGAACGCCATATAGCAAGGCGTCCCTTTTATGTATTACCGTAGAATTCCTGATTTTAGATGACTTGAAGAGGGAATAAGATGACAGAGAAGGTAAAATGGCAGAAATATGCAGTGCGATGTACTTCCTGAAGGTAAGAGTTGAGAATTCTACTGAAAAGTTGTATATTTTTAGAAGTAATCTTCATTTCTCTGATTACCTTATTCATCGCCTACGCACAATTTATAATATTCGCATGGAAAGATAAGTATTATTAGATGGGGGGATTTGTACCTATGCATATTAAGAAGATCGACATCATGAATTTCCGCATGCTTAGGAAAGTCGATTTTTACTTAGAAGAGCGAACAACCGTAATTGTAGGGCGCAATAACAGCGGCAAAACTTCACTAACTGAATTGTTCCGGCGCTTGTTGTCGGACAGCTCACCTACCTTCCGCCTTGAGGACTTTACTCTTTCAGCTTATGAACAGTTTTGGAATGCTTTTCTCCTCAAGTGCCTATCGCGCGAGGACAACGAGATCCGCGAAGCTCTTCCATTTATTGAGGTCAAGCTGACAATAAGCTACGAGAAGAGCTCTTCCAGCCTTGGCCTGCTCGGAGACTTCATCATTGATTTGAACCCTTACTGTATTGAAGCTCTCATCGTCATTCGATATCGACTGAAAGATGGTGAGATTGATGCTTTTTTCGATTGTCCTGTCTTCAACCCAAATGAAGATAATGTCCAACAGAAAGACAGATTCTTTAAGGTCATTAAGGAGCGACTTCAACAGTGTTACGAAGCCAGTGTTCTGGCAGAGGACCCTAACGACCCAACAAATCAAAAGGTCTTGGATTTGCAGTCACTCAGAGCACTTATCCAAAGTGGGTTCATTAATGCCCAGCGTGGGCTAGACGATGAAACATATAGGGACAGGGCTGTCCTGGGCAATGTTCTCGAAGCTCTATTTAACAATGCCATGTCCGATTCGTCGGACCCAAAAGATCGTGATACTGCAGAAAAATTAAAGCAGGCTGTAGAGGGCATGCAACAAGGGATCGACACAAACTTCAACGGACAGCTGACAAGCCTCTTCCCAGCGTTTTCTTTGTTCGGGTACCCAGGCCTGAGTGACCCAGGCCTACGCACCGAAACGACGTTGGACATGGAGCGCCTTCTGAAAAACCACACCAAAGTTCATTACGCCGGTATTAACGGAATTAATCTCCCTGAAGCATATAATGGCCTGGGCGCTCGTAATCTCATTTTCATCCTGCTTAAACTTTTGGAATTCTTTAAGTCATTCACGGCAAAACAAGGCGCACCTGGTATTCATTTTGTATTCATTGAAGAACCGGAGGTGCACCTACACCCGCAAATGCAAGAGGTCTTTATCAGCAAGCTTGAGGAGATCGCCGATGTCTTCGCCAAAGAATTTAATAATGGCTTGCTATGGCCAGTGCAATTCGTCGTTACCACACATTCCACTCACATTGCGAACGAAGCTCCTTTTGATTCCATGAGGTATTTCCTCGCTACCCAGGAGAGGGATTCCAGCAAGATTCTTACGACTCAGATAAAAGACCTACGCAATGGACTCGGTGGCGAGTTGAAGAATGATCAAGACTTTCTACACAAGTATATGACATTGACCCGTTCTGACCTGTTTTTTGCCGACAAGGCTATTCTAATTGAAGGTCTGACCGAACGTTTGATGCTACCTAAAATGGTCGAAAAAATTGATGCTGAACAATCAGATGTTACAAAAAAACTATCCAGCCAATATTTCTCTGTTGTGGAAATTGGGGGGGCTTATGCCCATCGTTTCTTTAACTTACTGAAATTCCTTGAGTTGCGCACCCTAGTAATCACCGATTTAGATGCTGTGAAAAAGAACGCAGCTAATAAGCTTGTCGCCTGTACAGCTTCAGAAGGAAGTCAAACCAGCAACGGCTGCATAAAAGACTGGTTTGGAGACTCGGGCATCACACCTGCCGCCCTTATTCAGAAGTCCGGCGAAGAAAAGACTCATGGCATCCGTCGCTTGGCCTATCAGGTGCCGGAGTCGGTAGATAATCCCTGTGGTAGGAGCTTTGAAGACGCTTTCTTTTTGGCAAATCCAGGTCTTTTTGGGCTGAGTGTCAAGTCCGTCCCTGAAATGGAGGAAGACACGTGGAACAAAGCTAAAGAAGTTACGAAATCAGCATTTGCTTTGGAATATGCGATTGATAAAACAGAATGGCAGGTGCCACGCTACATTGCAGATGGACTTCGCTGGTTGGCAGAGGGTGGGCGCCGTTC
>DATBWL010000051.1:0-5403 GCA_036514795.1 Minisyncoccota bacterium | reverse complement strand
TTGCCCGAGAAATGGCACGGCTTGCAGGATGTGGAGGAAAGATTCCGCCGGAGATACCTCGATTCATTGATGTCTAAAGAGGTTCGAGAGAGGTTTGTACTGCGGGCAAGGCTGATCACCGAAATGAGGAAATTTTTGGATGAAGCGGGGTATTTGGAAGTGGAGACGCCAGCACTCCAGAATCTCTATGGCGGAGCATCAGCTGAGCCGTTTGTAACGCACCACAATGCTCTGGATATTGATTTATATCTTCGTATTTCGGACGAGCTATATTTAAAGAGAATGCTGGTTGGGGGATTCCCGAAAGTTTATGAAATAGCTAAAGTTTTTAGGAATGAAGGAATAGATGTGACTCATAATCCGGAATTTACGATGATCGAATTTTATGAAGCATATTCCGATGCGAAAAAGATGTTGATTTTTGTGGAAAAAATGTTTAAGACACTTATAAAAAAACTATTCAAAAAACAAACTATCACCTTCAATGAGCAAGAAATAGATTTTTCCAAAAAATTTAGCGTGATTTCATATTTTGAACTTTTGAAAAAATACGCTCTGATTAATAATTCGGAATCTATCAGTATCAAAGAACTGACACTGAAGGCGGGGCAGCTTGGAGTGTCGGTTGATGAAAAAGATTCATTTTGGAAGATTATGGATAATATCTACAAAAAAATCTGTCGTCCGAAACTGATCCAGCCGACTTTTATCATAGATTATCCGGTTGAATATTTACCCTTAGCCAAAAGACAAAAAAAGAATTCTAAACTAGTGGACGCCTTTCAGTTAGTCGCTGGGGGAATTGAGTTGGTGAAAGCTTTCTCTGAATTAAACGATCCGATTGAACAGAAAGAGAGATTTATGATGCAGGAGAAAAACAAAGAAGCGGGGGAGAGGGATGCCCAGAGTTATGACGAAGACTTCATTGAAGCTATGGAATACGGCATGCCTCCGGCCGGCGGAGTCGGCATCGGCATCGACCGCCTGATGATGCTCCTCTCGGACCAAAAGAACATCAAAGAAGTCATCTACTTCCCGACCATGCGACCCAGATAAAAATTTGACTTCTAAGTATTTATAAGTATAATTTAGTTAAATAAGATCTTTCGAAAGGGGAATTCATTGCAGGCCCGGGGAAGAGTCTGTCGGTTGGAATACCGGAAGTCTTAGAGGGCCCCTTTCTTTTACTATCTACCCTCAAAAGACAATTGCCTCTTTTTCATTTTGCTTTCCAGCCCCGCTGCACACGGGGCTGGTTTTTTTCTAAAATAAAAAAAGCCGTTCGTAAATTTACGAACGGCTTTTGTTTTGCGTTTTTTACGCTGCTTCATTTTTTGCTACTGGCATATTCGCTTTTGGTTTTGGTACTTCAGTCGCCACAAGGAGATCAAGGAAATGACCCTCGAAGTTAAATAATTTTCCTGGACCCAGTTCGGCCAGATTAATCACTTTAATTCTATCCCCGGTGACATCAAATTCTTTCTTGATTTTATTCATCAAGATTTTAGTTTTGGGATCATTGGGGTCTACAAGACCGGGAACAGGAATGTAGATGTTTGGTTCAACATGGAAGCCTAAACCTTTATTGAGCTGGAGGGGTACTTGTGTATTCATGTTTTAAAGAATTTTTAGGATTTATGCATTATTTTTTGAGTCTAAGACAAGATTACCACACCTGAATAACCCAGTCAAATAAGAGAAATTTTAACTTATCCCCTTTATCCACATATATACTTGTATGCAAGTGGGAAAAAGTGGTTTATAATGTTATACATGTGGGAAGGAGTGGGACTAAAACAATTTTGAAAAAATTGTTCGTCCGACCAAGACAAAGTCTTGGTTTAGGAAATCCCACTAACAAATTTTATGATCATCGGCGAATACAAACACACACTAGACGATAAAAATAGAATCTCTCTTCCGGTTAAATTCAGAAAAGAGATGGGTAAAAAAATCGTCTTAACTCCCGGACTCGATAATTGTTTGTTTGCCTTTGCGGCCGGCGAATGGAAGAAAATTTCCGAAAAACTATCTTCATCTTCCATGTTGGCTTCGGACAATAGAAGTTTTAACCGGTTTATGTTCGGCGGCGCAGTAGAAGCAGAAGTCGATGCTATCGGCAGGATATTAATCCCAGACTTTCTCCGTGATAGGTCCAATTTGAAATCCCGGGTGGTATTAATTGGAGTCCAGAACAGAGTGGAGATTTGGAACGAGAAAGCTTGGGACGAATACAAGGAAGTGGTTGAGAAGCAGGCAGATACATTGGCTGAGAAGTTGGGCCAAATCGGAGTTTTATAAAAAAGACATTATTAATAATTTAAAAATATTATGAAAAATTCAAAGACAAGATTGATAATCGTTTCCGGAGGACCAGGTATTCCTGGCGGGGGCATTCCGAGCTTATAAAAAACTGAAGTTCTTTAAAAAAAATGACGATACACAAACCCGTATTGCTAAAAGAGACTACAGATGGACTCAATTTGAAAGCTGGCGACATCATAATCGATGCGACCTTGGGAGGAGGCGGACACAGTGGAGAAATTTGCCGGCTCTGGGGCAATAAAGTAAAAATCATTGGCATCGACGCAGATCAGGGAGCCTTAGAAAAAGCGAAAATTAAATTAGAAGGATTGAATTGCGATTTGACCACCAAGCTCTCCAATTTTCGCGATCTGGGAAAAGTGCTGGAAGAATTGAAGATCAGCAGGGCAGACAAAATCATAGCGGACCTCGGACTCTCGGCCTTCCAGCTGGAAGAATTCGGCAGGGGCTTTTCCTTCCAGAAAGATGAACCGCTATTGATGACCTTCAAATCCAATCCAGATAAAGAAGATGTCACGGCGGCCGATATAGTCAACGACTGGCAAGTAGAAAACATCACGCAGATTTTATGGGGATACGGAGAGGAAAGATATGGCCGAAAGATCGCCAACGCTATAGTGGAAGCCAGAAATAAGAAAAGAATTGAAACAACGACAGATCTCGTAGAGATAATCAGAACGGCTACTCCAAAATTATACCAACACCAGAAAACGCATTTTGCCACTCGAACCTTCCAAGCACTGCGGATCGCCGTCAATGATGAATTAAGAACATTGAGTGAATTTCTGGTAAATACATTTGAATATTTAAAACCGGAAGGCAGGATAGCAGTCATAACCTTCCATAGCCTAGAAGACCGTATTGTGAAAAGATTTTTTAAAGAGAAGGAAAAAGATCAGCTAGGGAAGCTTATAAATAAAAAACCAATTATTCCTCAAGCTGAAGAACTAAAAGAAAATAAGAGAGCCCGCGGCGCAAAACTGAGAATTATAGAGAAAATTAAATAATTATAAATCCATGACCATTCATAAAATAAAATTCAATACCGCAGTCGCCGATAACTCTCAACTCCAAAGGAAGTTGTTTTTGGCCGTGGCTGGAACATTTTTAATACTCCTATCTCTCTATATTTTATTTATTAGCCGGACAGTTTTTAATATCATTGAACGTAAAAGCGCCGAAACTGAGATGCGGATTTTATCGTCTAATGCCAGCAATCTAGATGTAGAATATATGTTTTTAGCTAAAAAAATCGATTTAAGTCTGGCAAATTCTCTCGGTTTTAATGAATCTCAGAATATTTACTTCGCCTCACGCCGATCAGCTGTCGGTAGTTTGATCAACAAAGCTGATGAACTATAGTTATTTACCTAGAATAAGGGTTCTATCCGCCCTGATTTGTCTTTTTGCTCTGCTTATCATCTCAAAACTGTTCTCAATACAAATCATTCATGGCAAGGAATTTACCGAAAGAGCTGATCGGCAATACGCGACTCCGACCAACAATATGTTCGAAAGGGGCTCCATTTTCTTCAAAAGCAAGGATAATGAATTCGTCAGCGCGGCTTCAACAATCTCAGGCTTTAAGGTTGCCATTAATCCCAAGGAAATATCAGAGACATCTTTAATCTATGAAAAAATAAATTCAATTATACCATTAGACCGCGATTCATTCTTTGCCAAAGCTAATAAAAAAAGTGATCCGTATGAAGAAATAGCCAATAGATTGAACAAAGATTTGGCTGATAAGATTAGTGCCCTAAAATTGCCTGGTGTTTCTGTCTATAGAGAAAAATGGAGATTTTATCCGGGCAATGAATTGGCCGCTCACTTCCTAGGCTTCGTTGGTTTTCAAGGAAATGAACTTTCAGGCCGGACCGGGATTGAAAGATATTATAATGGAGTGCTTTCAAGAAACAACCAAGATCTTTATGTGAATTTTTTTGCTGAAGTTTTTTCTGACATTAGCCGGACACTATTCGATAAAAGCAACAAGGAGGGCGACATCATCACCACCATCGAGCCCACGGTTCAGAATGATCTGGAAAAGGAACTGCAAGATGTCATGAAGGGTTGGCGCTCGGATGCCGTCGGCGGAATAATCATCAATCCCAAAGACGGCTCGATATACGCTATGGCACATTTGCCAGCTTATGACTTGAATAATTACTCTAAGGTCAAAGATTTTTCTGTATTTTCGAACCCGATTGTCGAGAGCGTATTTGAGTTCGGATCCTCCATTAAGGCTTTGACTATGGCTGCCGGGCTTGATGCTGGAGTGGTTTCGGCCGAAACCACATACAACGATAAAGGTTTTCTAATTTTAAATAATCGGCAAATTAATAACTTTGATAAGAAAGCTCGAGGGATAGTTAGTATGCAAGAAGTACTGAATCAATCCTTGAACACTGGTTCAGTATTCGTCATGCAAAGCCTCGGTAAAGAAAGATTCAAAAAATACATGCTTTCATACGGCGTAGCCGAGAAGACCGGCATTGATCTGCCAACAGAAATTTCGGGCTTGGTAGGCAACTTGGAAAGCGGAAAGGAAGTGGAATACGCGACGGCCTCCTTCGGCCAGGGTATCGCCTTCACCCCCATCGAAGCGGTCAGAGCATTTTCTGTCCTGGCCAACGGTTGATATCTCATTACTCCGCATTTAGTTTCCGAGATTGATTATACGGACGGTTTAAAGAGCAAAACGAAAATCAGTCCCGGTCAGCGCGTTTTGAGTGAAAAGACCGCAGAAGAAATCACCAAAATGCTAGTAGCGGTCGTCGACAAAGCTCTGCTCGGGGGAACAGTTAGACAGGAGCATTACAGCATTGCTGCCAAAACCGGCACGGCGCAGATGTCATCGCCCGATGGCGGATATTACGAGGACCGCTATTTGCATTCTTTTTTCGGATATTTTCCGGCTTATAATCCTAAATTTCTGATATTATTGTATAATATCAACCCGAAAGGCGCTCAATATGCTTCGCATACACTGACAGAGCCATTTATCAATTTGGTGAAATTTCTGATAGATTATTATAATGTGGCACCGGACCGTTAATTAGTTCATAAAGTCATAAA
>DATBWL010000050.1:0-4461 GCA_036514795.1 Minisyncoccota bacterium | reverse complement strand
CAGCTTAAGAACAGAGAAAAAGCCATGTCTATCTTGGTCTCCAAGTTGGAAGCACTTCAGGAAGAACAAGAAGCCAAGAAATATGCCTCGCAAAGAAAAAATCAGATCGGCACGGGGGACCGAAGCGAAAAAATCAGAACTTATAACGAAACTCAAGATCGTATCACTGACCATCGCATCAAAAAATCTTGGCACAACCTTCCTAAAATCATGGAAGGGGATTTAGATCAAATCATCCGTGACTTAGAAAATGGCGAAGTTGGATCTGATGATGAATAACCCGCCAAAGGTCGGGCAGGTTTGACAAAATCGTAATCCCCAAGTGTATTTTAGAATTAAGGTTGACGGCCTATAACCATTTTGCTATATTAAAAATCCAATAGTTCTTTAGAATAATTTATATAAAAAACTGCTAGCCGAAAGACCAGCCCATACTTGTATGGAGGAAGTCTAAGGACAGCATACTCAGATCAAATGTATTGTGAACTTAGGATCAGATGTCAGCAATGACTAAAAAACTGTTTCTAAGATAAGAGACCTGGCCAAATGCCAAGACAGTCCGACATGAAAAAATCGTGACACCGCTTGAAATGCCAATTCGTCAGCAATGACGGGGAAAGCACAAAAGTTCTCTTATTTAAATTCATTGAGACAAGGTGCCCCTCAAAAAGGCATCCCTCAACATCAACTTGTTAGCCCCTGGCCCTGAAAAGTCGGAACTAACATAACGATGGATGGACATCAAAACACTTTCAGGAAAACTGTAGGCAAAAAGTATGTCAGCAATGGCACAAGATAGCCGCAGGTCAAACCTCTGTTTCAAAAAGGCGTGATGTGAATACTCACGCTTTTTTTTATTCTCTAAACGCATCTTTAGGAGGGTGCGTTTTTTATATTTGACAAGGATAATAGACTTGCTATATTCATATTCCAATAGCTATTTAAAAACAAAATACAAACCGCCTTAAGGGCATAAAACACAAAACCATGATGTCAATAACCAGAACAATCGATGAAAAAGACATTCAGGTGGGGGTCGGACTGATCATCCGCAAATTAAGAGAATTAAACAGAGAAAGCCACGCCTCGGAACCGGCCATGAGCCAGGAGAGAGCCGCGGAAGTTTACAAAAAAATTTCCAGTATTCTGAAAAACATGGCGGAAACTGAGCTATTCACAAAAGAAGAAATGCAGAAATACAGCGATGATTGGATGAAGGGGAACAAGTATCCCTACACGAGGCCGATTGAATTCGTTTTCGTCATCAACGACATCTTTGAAAAGGCGGCATGATTTGCTAAAACGCACCAAGAAATTGGTGCGTTTTCTATGTATTTGCCCTTTCTGGGGGCATGTGCTATTATTAAAATTAAGTAATTTCTTAAGTAAAGCATTCACTTGTGTTAAACATTGAGGGCAGAGTTAAGGCAATTACGAATTTATAAGTCCCGACGTAAAGTCGGGATCCCGACATCTTCGGACATCGGGATTAGTTTAATTCCTAAATAATTTATTCACTTAAATTATTTAGGAGCACATTGTCATATTATGGCAAAGAAGTTATACGTCGGTGGTTTGCCTTACAGCACCACTAATGACGAGCTAAAGGACCACTTTAGCGCCGCTGGATCAGTTGATTCAGCAACTATTATCATGGATAAGATGTCTGGCCGATCCAAAGGTTTTGGATTCGTGGAGATGTCTTCCGATGAGGATGCTCAGAACGCAATCTCAATGTTTAACGGAAAAGATTTCGGAGGCCGAAATTTGACCGTCAACGAAGCTCGACCAATGGAAGAGCGCGCGCCAAGAACCGGTGGCGGCGGTGGTGGAGGAGGTTTCAACCGAGGCCGAAGAGACTACTAATCTCCAATAAAAAATCCCCCCTTTACTGGGGGATTTTTTATTGTTAAAATTGGAATACGCGTGTGTAGCTCAGCTGGTAGAGCGCTCGACTGATACTCGAAAGGTCCCAGGTTCGATCCCTGGCACACGCACCAAAATTAATAATTAATTTTTCAGGATCGAAAGGCGGAGCTATATCGAGCCAACAGGCGAGATAGCGAGCCGGGGTCGCGAAAATTTTCGAGTGACGACGAGAAAATTATTCGTGACCGATCCCTGGCACACGCACCATGAATCACACACCTAAACACAAAGAGGTTTTAGCGAGGTTGGTAAAAAATGTTCCGACAATCCGACAAGATTTGACCATAGGAGAGGTGGTTAATTTGTTGTTGGAAAAAGCCCGAGATTTTCAAACCATAAGCTATGTTTATGTTGTCGATCAAAACAATAAATTAATCGGAACAGTTTCTGTCATGGAAATATTCAGCCTCCCAAAGGATAGGCCGGTCAAGGACTTTATGAAAAGAAATATTGTCACTATTCATCCGAACGCTCACCAAGAGCGCGCCGCGATGCTAGCAATAAGGCATAATATTAAATCTGTACCCGTTGTAGACAAGGATGGATATTTTCTCGGAATTATTCCTTCTGACGCAATAATGAGCATTCTTCATGAAGAACATATTGAAGACGCCCTAAAGGCTGGTGGCTTTACTGGCACCAAGGGATTAATGAAAGATCTCATTAGTTCTTATTCTTATGGAACATATTTTAAAAAAAGGTTGCCTTGGCTTATCTTCGGTTTAATTGGCGGAGTGATGGCGGCTTTGGCTATCGAACTTTTTGAATCGACTTTGAAAGAGCTTTTGACCTTGGCGGCCTTCGTGCCAGCGATAGTCTACATGGCAGACGCCGTCGGCGCGCAGACCCAGACGATTTTTATCCGAAGCCTGGCCATAGATCAAAATTTAAGCTTCAAGAAATATATGAAGCGAGAGATAATTGTCGGCGTCGCTTTAGCTGCGGTTCTCGGAGTCATAATAAGCGCGGTTTCTTTCATTTGGTGGTCGCCGGCTTCACTTGGCGTGATTTTAGGTTTTTCTTTTTTTGTAACAATTATTGCCGCGATCATTATAGCTATGATGCTACCTTGGTTTTTCCTGAAAATTCGCGTTGATCCGGCTGTCGCTTCCGGCCCGTTTGCGACAACTATTCGAGATTTAGCGAGCGTTCTAATTTATTTCGGCGTGGCTAATGTTGTTCTTGGCTTATAAATATATGATATTTCCATTATTAAAATTATTTCGTTCATATAAGAAAGGAGAAGGCGAGAAGGGAATTAATGAGTTTGCTCACGAACAGCTGACAGATATTATTCTTAGTCCATTTTGGATTGCGGTAATTATAATTATTCCGCTGACCATTCTGGCAGGAGCGCTCGGGTTTTTCCATCTATGGGGGGGACCTTATGGATTTGCCAAATTCTTTTTTTGGGTTTTTTTGGTTATTGTAGTCTTGATAATACTCTCAATGAGAGCTATACTTGTAAGGTCAAAAAAGATTGTAAAAAAGGGCGTAGAATCGGCAAAAAATATTATTAATTAAAAAAGCATCGCGTTTTAGTTGACATTACGCGATGTATTTTTGTAAAATCACATGGAAACACTATTTATATTAGGCAGGGTTCTTTTTGGAGGGTATTTTTTCATCGCCGGCATAAAGCATTTCAAACATCTTAATATGATGGCAAGCTATGCCGGATCCAAAGGGGTGCCGATGCCTAAATTTGGAGTTGCCTTCACTGGTCTCCTTATTCTTCTAGGCGGCGCGGGTATATTCACCGGCATATATGTGACATGGTCTCTTTATTTGATTATTCTTTTTCTTCTCTTGGTCACTTTCAAAATGCATGATTATTGGAATATTAAAGATCCAACGCTCCAGATGCCGCAAAAAATAAATTTTGATAAGAACATCGCGCTGATCGGCGCGGCTTTGATAATGCTCGCCATGCCTCTGCCCTGGGTGACGATACTAGCCTTGTTTTAAAAATATGAAAATAGAAAGCACTGCTTTTAAAAATGCAGATCGAATCCCGCCTCAATACACTTGTGACGGGGCAGACATAAATCCGCCTTTATCCATAAGCGATGTGCCGGCCGGCGCCAAAAGTTTGGTTTTGATCATGGATGATCCTGACGCTTCGCGCGGAGGGACTTGGGACCATTGGCTGGTCTGGAATATAGCTCCTGATACCAAGGAGGTCAAAGAGGGAATAACCCCGTCTGGAGCCATTACAGGCTCAAATAGCTGGCCTGCCAGCGCAGACAGGCCTAATACCGCCTACGGCGGCCCATGCCCTCCCGCCGAGCACCGATACTTCTTTAAGCTCTATGCGCTGGATAAGGTGCTCGATCTTCCAGCTGGCTCTACCAAAGAGCCCCTCTTGGCCGCCATGAAAGGCCACATCCTCGCCCAAGCGGAACTCATGGGCCGTTATAGCCGCAAATAAAAATTTAGAAAGGTCGTGCTATAACTTACTCTAGTTCTTTTTCAAATTTATTCTTTTTTAAATGTCTACTAACTCAATAGGTGCGTTTATAGTAGACATTT
>DATBWL010000049.1:0-3271 GCA_036514795.1 Minisyncoccota bacterium | reverse complement strand
CCAAATGCTCCCCCGGGAATATTGAACGTTTCCTCGGCCCAAGCCATTATTTTATACATTTCATCTCCGGTACCTTTTCTCACTTCTCTTGCTGTTTCAGCATGATATTTGAGAATAAGCAGAAGATGGAGTTTTGTATTGGGATATGGCCACTGATTATAAGTTAGAATCCAATGTTTCCCACTGTAGAGTATTTGTTGTTTATGATACTTCATCAGGTTTTCTAAACAGAAAGGACAGTGCCCCTCTGCCAGAATTTGCTGCATGACTTTCAGCTGCTCATCTTCACGAGCGTTCTTTAAATCAACATATTTATTTTTCATTGTAAAAGAATTTTAAGTTTTTTGTGAAATTTTTCTGATGATAATAATATCATTTTAAACAGGCCTTGTCAAATTCAATTTAAAATGATAAAGTAGCCAAAAGAACATCCTTCACATCCACAATATAAAACACTTAACAATGAAAGCATTCGTAATTCATTTTCTGGGTTTCAATAAAGTTGTTGACACCCAAAGCTTTCTTTTAGCCAGAGCGCTAGGAAAAAGAAGTAAATCAGAGGGTGGCCATGCCATAAGGGTGGCGGAAGCGAAGCACCCGGCTTACCACATGGAACCTTCCGGTTCGCGCATAAAAGATTACATTGAAACGGAAAATCACTACAACCTGACCCCTATTCAGTTTCAGGAAAATGTTACTGAAAACAAGCGACATTTTGAAACCACTCCTGGCCAGAATGGATTCAAGCGTTTGATGGAAAATAATGATGTGGTGATCGTGGCGGTTCACGAAGAGGCAAGTTACGCCTTTGCTATGGCTGAAGGCATACCAACGGGATTATTATCAAAATTGAATGAGAAATTGGTAAAATCGGATCTGACAATAATTCTCGACAGCCAGCCGGTATTTAAAAAAACCGGTAATCGCGACAAGGACTCGAAGAATGAAAGGAAAGCCAAAACTATCCAGATGAATCAAAAAATTCTCGCTCCGACATTTGGTTGGGAAGTAGTAGACGCCAACCAAAGCCCGGATGAAGTGCACAATGATGTCTTCAAGATTGTTTCCCAAAGGCTGGAAGATATATTGGTTCCGTTAGGTTAGTTTTTGCTCCGCAACCCCCTGAAATCAGAGGGTTGCTTTTTTTATAAATTATGGTACTATGTGCATCGGACTTTGAAAATTAAAAAAATAATATCAACTCTTCTAATCTTTATTACCAATGACAACTGCAACCCCGAAATTACAGAAAGGAGCCGTAGCGGAAGCTCTGGCCACCGTAAATGAACTCGAAACTGGTATTCATGCCTTCGATTTAGGACAATACAAAAAAGCGATAGAAATTTTGAAAAATAGCGAAATAGAAAGCGCTTATTTAAAAATTCCCCCGCGTTTAACGCCCAAAGTTATTGAAGCTCTACAAGTCGCTCAGCCGGCTTATCGTAAACATTTTCATGCAGTTAAAACCACACGGATTATTGCCGGAATCTTGCGGATCAATCGCAAACTTTCTCATTTTGCCCAAAATGAAACATGGGCCGATGAAATGCATGTGGCGGCTGTTCTCTGTCAATTTCGAGTCAGCGGCTTTTTTGGCTATAAATTTTTCCAATCCCTGCTTAAGGGCACGGGGATCAAGGAAGAATCATTCAACCTTATTCGTGAATTTCTTTTTGGTATTCCCGTAATGAGAAAACTTACTTTTAAGAAGAACGGTGATATTGGCAAATGGAAACTTGATGTTTATGCGTTCTTGGAAAAATTGGCGACTTCACCGGAGGCATCAAAGCTGATTTTCTGCGCCATTGAGTTCAACACACTCTATCATCTTAAGCGTGAGTTGGAGAAAATGAACAAAGACATTTGGGATGACAGTTTTCTGCCAAGAGCCGAACAGCTTTGGTATTACGGAAAAATTGTGGATATTATGAATGAATCACCTCCCGAGGAAGGTCTTTCAGAAATGTTGCGTGAATTTCGCAGTGTTTCTATGGATATTTTTCGAATGGGGGAGGAAGAGAAATCTCAGCCAGTTTCCGTTCCGCATCCTTAAATGTTTTTTTAAAAGCCCCTCCGAATTATTTTGGAGGGGCTTTTTCTTTTGCCTGTATGATATAATTGCCTTAATGATTGCGGAAGAATTAAAGAATTTAATAGCCGAAGCCCTAAAAAATCTTAGTCTTGAGACCAAAGAGACCTGCCCTGAGCCTGTCGAATGGGTTCACTTGGAGCATCCAGAAGATATGACTAACGGTGATTTCTCTTCCAATATTGCGATGGTCTTTGCCAAGAAAGCCGGCGTCAATCCACGTGAATTGGCGGATAAAATTAAGAATCAAATCGAGAAGAAAATGCCAAGTTTTATTTCCAAGATTGAAGTTGCCGG
Source organism: Minisyncoccota bacterium (assembly GCA_036514795.1). Classification (GTDB taxonomy): domain Bacteria; phylum Patescibacteriota; class Minisyncoccia; order Phycocordibacterales; family UBA9973; genus DATBWL01. The sequence goes on along the minus strand of DATBWL010000049.1, from coordinate 885 downwards.
TCCAGGATTTATAAATTTCTATCTAGCGAGTGATTTTTTTGTAGATTCAATTAATGAAATTAAAAAGTCAGGGACTAAATACGGCCGGAATGATTCGTTAAAAGGGATGAGGGCTGTCGTTGAATACACTGATCCAAATCCATTCAAGGAATTTCATATCGGACATGTTATGAGCAACACTATCGGTGAAGCGATTTCGAGATTGGTGGATTTTTCTGGGGCCAAGCTTACCCGAGCTTGTTATCAGGGCGATGTCGGTGTGCATGTAGCCAAGGCGATTTGGGGCATTATAAATGACGGCGGCACTATCAAAGATGTTTCGGCTCTCGGTCGTGCCTATGCCAAAGGAGCTAAGGCTTATGAAGACGCGGCAACTAAGCAGGAAATTGATATGCTCAATAAAAAAATATATGACCGAAGCGACAAAGAGATCAATAAGATATATGATGCTGGTCGCAAACTTTCCCTGGAACATTTTGAGGAAATTTATCAAAAACTCGGTACTAAGTTTAATCATTATTTTTTTGAAAGTGAAACTGGTAAATCTGGCAAAGATATTGTTTTGAAGTTTTTGGGAAAAAATATTTTCGAAAAGAACGAAGGCGCAATCATTTTTCGAGGAGAGCATTATGATCCCAAATTACATACTAGGGTATTTTTAAATTCCGAAGGTTTGCCAACATATGAGGCTAAAGAGCTTGGCTTGGCCAAGATCAAGTATGATAAGACAAAATATGATCTTTCTGTGGTAATTACCGGCAATGAGGTCAATGAGTATTTTAAAGTCTTAATGAAGGCCATGGAATTAATTTTTCCTGATTTGGCTAAGAAAACTGTTCATATTTCGCACGGCATGATGAGGTTGCCTTCCGGCAAGATGTCTTC
>DATBWL010000048.1:0-8517 GCA_036514795.1 Minisyncoccota bacterium | reverse complement strand
GACTCCGCCGAAAAGCCCATCGGGTAAAAACTTTTCTGCTTTTAAAAATGCCGCCTGTGGCAAGCTCTTGGGCGACCAGCTTAAGGGTCTTTTTGGAAATGTCTTAAAAAAAGTAAAATTAAATTTTTCCATTAAAGAGCCTTCAACTTTCGAAAAACTTATTTCCGGTTTCATTGCCTTAAACCTTGCCGGTTCATCTCTTTCTCTGATGCCGGCGCGCCAAGCACTGGCCCAAAGGCCAGAAGGGACCCAGCCTTCAGCCGGAGCGGCGGCGACAGAAGCAGGGGGAAGCGGTGACGCCGGAGCGGCTGCCGCTCGAAGCGAGTCTGTCGAAGGGGGCGCAAATGAAGGCACAACCGCCAGTCAATCTGTGCCAACCAATGACGCGGCTGCCAACAGCAAGCTTGATGAACTCCTTGGAAAAACCGAGAGCATCCAAACCAGCACAGACTCCGTCAATAAAAAAACAAATTGCTGGGACAGCATCGCCAAGAATATGATGAAGACCTTGGTCAAGAAGCTGACATTAAATATGGCCAACTATGTCAACGGCGGCCGGGACGGCGAGCCTCTCTGGCTTTCTGACCCGCAGTCTTTCTTCAATGACATCAAAAAAAGCGAAATCGGAACTTTCAAGCAGGAAATAAGTGATCCAAACAATTTTCCTTATGCCAAGGATTTCACTATGGGCCTTGTTAAAAAATTTAAAGATGAAGAGAAAAAATTCGAAAAAAAAGCCAAGTATTCATTGAATGATGTGATCAGCAAAAAAAATCCCGGTAAAACCGGCAAAGACTTTACGGAAAATTTCAATTTCGGCGGCTGGGACGGTTATCTCGGCATGACTTATCCGCAAAACAATCCGGTAGGATTTGCGATAGTCTCAGCCAACGAACTGCAAAACAGGATTAGCGGGCCGGATTCAAGAATAGCAACCATCAAGGAGTCTCTGCAAAACGGGGGATCATTCTTGGGCGATGAAGGATGTGTTGATCCTTCGAGTAGTGTCACCCACCAAGAAGACGCCAAAGCCAGACTAGGCGATGAAAATTCCAGAAGGTGCAATAAATGGGCATATAAAACTCCCGGTAAAATTGTCGAGAGTATGGCGGCCAATGTCGCCAACCTGCCGATCAAGAACGCAGAAATGTCTGAAGATATTAATTCCGCCCTGTTGGCGCTAGCCGATGGCGCTTTGAATAGTTTTATTTCCAAAATTAAAACGAACGGGTTTAAAGGTTTGACCAAGCCCTCCAATGCTTCCAATACAAGCTCCGGCGCTACCGCTTCGGGAAACGGCACTTCGTGGCCAGAGTTCTATGTCACTCCCGGTTCTTGGATCACTAATCATCCGGACTTCAACCTGCAGACTGACTTGACTCAAGCCTTCATAGACGAGCAAAGAACGCATGTCGCCAAATTGGCCGCGTACAACACCGCGCTGACTGATCTCAAACAAAACATCTATCAGCTTGATTACTGCATCCCCGGCCCGAGCCCGGATTGGAAAGATCGGGTGGAACAAAGACTGGCAACAATAGAAAGAGAAGTGCCAGATACAGTCGGTAAACCTCTTGGGACAGTGATTAGCATCGTGGAAGGAATTTTAAAGCTTCTTCATTCCTTCACTATCGGCCCTATCTTAAAGATGAATTTTACTGTTGGACAAATTGCCGAAGGGTTAATTCAACTGTTAGGAGACGGAACGGCAAAAGAAATATTAACTCGGCTGTATTATACGGCAATACTTACAAAAATAACCGGTCTGCGTGTCGCCCCGAGTAATCAAATCGGATCAAAAGATCAGCTCCTCGGCATCCTAAGGGAAATAACCGACGCCTACGACCGAGCCATTCAAAAAACTTATAATAAAGACAAGGGTATGCCGGAAGTTACCGGCCTCTCTTTCGCCGAATACAGAAAAATCGCGGGCTATACTCACTTAATTGAGAATAACAACAAAGAGATCGCTTTCCGAAGCGGGACCATCACCAAGCTTCAGGCCATGAAAGAAAAAATAGAAACTGATCAGGCGTTGGCGGAGAGCTTAAAAGATCCCAGCAGTCCGACTATCTCCGAATTCGCCCGCCTCTCGCCGTATCTGGTAGACGGCAACGACATCGCCAGTGTGGATGATCTTTACAAGCAAGTTCTAGACAGAAAGAAATATATTTATGACGATCTTTTGGTCGGACCGACCGGCTGTGAAAATGATCTTGGCCGTCTCGCCTGGTGGCAAATTACCGACACCATAAGAAGGCCTTATCCTCCTTCCGTCTTCACGCCGCTTCCTGGTCATAATTATGGAGGAAATGTGGGGCCAAGCTTCTTGTGGTACGGCTATTTTGACCGGAAAGGCACCAGTATTGTTTCTCCTCAATACGGCCGAGCAGATTGGGGAACAGTCACTGTGCCTGAAATGGTGGTAAAAATAGATAGGGAAATTTTAGATTTAAATGTCGATTGTACGGCCATAGATAAAATAAATAAGGTTTTGAAACCATTTATTGGAATAGTAGGAGGAAAACTTCAGACTCTTTCAGGCTATGCAAACAATAATCCTATTTTTAATGATGGTGATGGTAATACCCTTGATCAAGATAATGAAACAAACAACACTACTGATGATCTTGATCTTCTCTCAAGTGACTGTCAGGCCATCACAAAAGCAGGCAGTTCGGTAGACCGGGTAACGCCGTTCGAGCAAAACATGGGTATTTATTAGTTAAAAGTTTATAAAGTTATAAAGTTCTTAAAGTCCAGAAATGAAAAAACATTTATTAAAAATATCCATAGCAATCGCTACCCTGGCCTTCTTGATAATGCCTTTTCCTGTTTTGGCCTCCTGGAGTATAAGCGTTTCCGGCGCCAGCAATATCACCCATAATTCGGCTACCTTCACGAGTAGTTTCAGTAGAAATAATGACAACCTGAAATATACTTTTTGGGAGTACAACAATTTTGATTTTAAAAACAGAGACAGCGGAATAAATGTTGATCCGGCTGACCGAAGACCGGGCACACACTACACTACTCTTTCGGGCCTTAGCCCCGAAACTACCTATTACTATGGCTTTTGTTTTGTAAATGTAAGTACAAATTGCGCGGGCAATGTGAGTTTTACCACCCTAAAGGCGCCTCCACCACCACCACCTCCGCCACCACCTCCGCCACCACCTCCGCCACCCGGACCACCGGCTGTTAATACCACCGATGCGTCGTTTATTGGCTCAACTTTTGCCGGCTTAAATGGCCACATGACTCCTGATCCTATAAATAATCTTTTAACGAAAACTTGGTTTGAATATGGCCCACCTGACTCAATTTTATTGAAGCTTGATCCCGAACAAATAAGTAAAGGTGAACAACTCAACATGTACGCTTATCCGACTGATTTAGATCCCGACACCAATTATTCTTTTCGCGCTTGCGCTTCAAATGCCCTCGGCACAAATTGCGGAAGTATCCTTTCGTTCACGACTCTTTCCGATGGTTCTTCCCCTCCCGATCCGCCGCCACCACCCGGGGGGACTATCTCCGTCTTCACCTATCCGACGGGCGCCCTTACAGAAACAAGCGCCGTACTTTACGGCTCCGGCTCGCCAGACCCAACGGCTAAAACCACCGCCTATTTCCGCTACGCCACCATGGATCCACCGCCGGTTTTTTGCAACGATATTTATGGCACCAGAATAATTTCCACTGAAGATATTCCGCTTCCTGACCGCGCCTCGTTCTCTCAAGAAATTTTTGGACTCATTCCCAACACGACCTACTACTACTGCGCTGTGATCTCCAATAAAAACCGCATTATTTATGAAGGCAACACAGATAAAATCCGGTCTTTCACCACTCGATGCGTCGGCGCTGATTGCGCCTCGGTCACCACGAAATCAGCCTCCAGCATCACCAAAAATTCAGTCATCTTGAACGGCTTTTACAACACCAAGCCGGCAGTGGATACTTTTTTTGAATATTCCAAATCTTTAGACACCCTGGAGTCTGGCGCAGGCTCTGTCTCTGGTACAAAAAATCAGATTGCCGGCAGTTATGGAGAAATGTTTGCCAATGTCAGTAGCCTAACGCCTAACACCTTTTATTACTACCGAGCGGTCGCTAAAAAACTCAATGGAACTGCTGTCTATGGGGAAGCAAAATACTTCAAAACCAAAATGGGTTCGATCGTCAACCCTTGCCCGGAAGGCACGCCCACCGGTGGCACCGCAGAGGCGGTTCCGCCGGGAAATTTATCAGCGCTAAGAATCTCCCAAGCATCGCCGGCACCGCCGGAGGGATCAGATGCGGGTGGTGGCTGGGGTTTCCAGATAGGCTCGTCAATTTCTGTGCCTTATGTCGGCCCTAGTGTGCCGAGGCCGATAAGCGACTATATACCAATAAATACTTATTCTTCTCCGCCAAGACCGATTGGGCCGGGTGGGCCACGGTCAATAAGCGGTTTTATCCCAATTTCAATCCCAACATTCGGCGATCCTTGCCCACCGGAGAACCCGCCGCCAAGACCAAAAGGACCGGAATTACCGACGCCGATACCTTTCCCGACGCCATCAAGCGATGAAAGCGAGACTTTCCCAACCACTTCTTATGGTATTTCCGTCGACGCCATCGTCCGGTTCCAAGAAGGTGTGGAGCATGTCTTCGTCCGGCAGATCATGGGCATATCAGAGATCGCCCGAGCCTACGGCTACCAAAGCAACATGGACTTACAACAATTCGCCAACGATTTGGCGCACCGGCTAGCGCAAATCTTCGGCTATTATGAAAAAGGGAAAGAAATCCGCGTCTTGCCGCCCGACATCGCCGCCTATGAATTGAAAATCGGATCCGATGGACTCTTGATGGTCAATGAATATTATGCCGGCATCCTAATTTCCAGCCGAAAGATTAATGAGATATTTAAAAAACCACCAGCGGGATATGAGTATAATTTTAAAAATTTCTAATTTCTAATGACTAATTTCTAACGGGATAAAATGAAAAAAACGCTTCAATTCATTCTAATATTGATAGTCGCGGTCGGGAGCTTCCTCTCGCCGATTTCCGGCGCTTTCAATAGAAACGGTGAATTTCATCTCCAAAAAAATGAAGCGCGAGCGGCTACGGTAACCGCTTCAAATTATTCGGCAATAATTAATATCTCACGAACTTATGATATTTCGATTGACGCGACGATAATATTTAAATCACAACACGATGGAGACTATCAACTATTGAGCGACAATAATATGACCTTTGCGGTTACTTGGGTTCCAACCGACAACACCAAGCTTCAAGAGATTAAAAAGTATTTTGCGATTCTGCCCCGGCCCGTTGTGGAGATAGGTTCCCTGTTGGATTGGCTTACTCCGGTTAATAATATTTATCCAACCATCAATGATGACAACACGATTGCGCATGGATTTTCACTTCGCATGGGGGGATTAACCCCTGACACGGAATATACTGTTCAAGTTATATATGGAAATAGTAGCGGAAGTACAGCCTTAACAACAACAACGGTTAGAACCAACCAAAAAGGGGTGGGGGGGCAAGGGTCATCAGAAAGTTCTTTGCTTAGCACTGATGATTTGGTTCCGGCTTGCGGTATTATTGATGGTTCAATTTATGGCTGTATCATCCAAGTTTTCTATTATGCCGCCTGGATGCCCACTTCGTGGCTCGCCGGGCTGGCGGGAAAAATAATGGATTTCTTTATCTTTTATTCCATTAGTAGCACATCCTACAGCCAGGGAGGCTTTGTCGGCGAAGGCTGGAAAGTAATTAGAGACATCGCTAACATCGCCTTCATTTTTGTCCTTCTTTATATAGCGCTCCGCACAATTTTAAACTTAGGCGGTTCTAATAGTAAAAAAATGATTTCTTGGGTGGTGTTCATCGCTCTCATCATCAACTTCAGTCTATTTTTCTCTAAAGTCATTGTGGATTCCGGCAATATTTTGGCCGGCGTTTTATATAACAACATTGGAACGGTGTCTACCAAAGATGGGCAAGACGCGCCCGTCGCCAAGGGGGCGGCCGGTGAAGAAGAGATCTCTGTCGGACTAGTCAACCAATTTGATCCGCAAAAAATATTCGCCTCAGCGGGCGTTACTCCTCAAAATATTGAAGAAATGAAAACTCCTTACTTGGTTGTAATTGTTCTCGCGACAATCATAAATATTTTCATGATTACAACATTTTTATCTATTTGCCTTTTTTTTGTCGGTCGAACTATCGGCATGATGATATCGATGATTTTTTCACCTTTTGCTTTTGTTTCGTTGACTATCCCCGGAGCAGGTTCGATTATGAAGGAGTGGAGTTGGGAAAAATGGTTTCCGGAGCTTGTCAAAATGGCCCTTATGGCACCGGTTTTTATTTTCTTTCTTTGGCTCATTATGCTTTTCTTGAATGTCGGCCTTCTGAAAGGCATGGGCGACAAGCTCGCTCAGGACGGAAACGCCTTGGGAACAATGGTCACAGTCATTTTACCTTTTATTATAATCATTGGATTGCTGACGAAGGCTAAAGAGGTGGCTCAAGAAATGGCTGGAACACTCGCCGCTCAACTTAATAAGCAGGTTAGCGGGGTCTTAAAGACTGTTGGCGGATTCGCTTTGGGCGCTGCGTCTGGCGGGTTAGCCTTGGCGGGTCGCGCCACTCTCGGTCGAGGAGCGACAGCCGCTCTTTCAGGAGAAAGAGGAGAAGCCTTAAGGGCGGCGGCGGCCAGAGGAGACGCTGGTGCAAGATTGCAACTTAAAACTTATGAAGCCTTATCAAAAACATCTTTTGATCCTCGAAAAACCTTAGCGGCCAAAACACTCCAAGAAAGAACCGGTCTTTCGTTGGCTACCCCGGCCGTCAGGGTGCCTTTAGTTAATATGGACCTTAAGACTGAAGGAGGATACAGGGGCAGAGTTGAAAGAGAAAAGAAGCGGGCCCAAGAAGAATCTGAATTATACAAAACCACCGGACCGGAAGCTGATACTAGAAATGAGAATGCTAAAAAATGGAACGAAGATTATGAAAAAGCGAGAAACAACGCCGAAGAAGCCGAGGGACCGGACTTTAATGAAAAGAATTTCAAAAAGAAATATGAAGGCGGACAAGCCCCAAGTTACCAAAAAGACCCAACCACCAACAAGTTTGTTCCCGAAACAACAAAAGACGCAAGCGGAAAAGATGTGCCTAAAACGGTTGGTACTCCTCCAGTTTTGAAAACAGAAGAGTTCAACGCCAAGAAGATGAGAGACAGAGCCGGTAATATTAAATATGGCGAAAATTATGCAAAGGAACGAGATTCGGCAAAAGAGGATTGGACAACAGAAATAGCTAAAGACATTGCTACCAATGGCAAGCAAACAATCAAAGACTTCGATGAAAAAGTCTGGAGAGAATCCTTAAGCGCAAAACGAGCCGAGTTTGCGCAAAAATCTCAACAAACCACACGGGCCGAAGAAGAAATCATCTCCGATCTTAAAAAGCGAGCCGGTGAAGAAGAGAAGAAAGAGAAACCTATCTCGCCAAGAGAAAAAGCCCAGGCTCAAAAAACATTAGAACAATCTACGGCCAGGCTTTCTGAAATTGATAAAAGCCTCAAAGAGCTGGCCAAAGACTATGAAGCGGCCGGCCACGGAAAGATTGATGATGTAAATAAAATTACTCAAAAAGAAGTTAAACAAATTACCGATAGCCTCAAAAAGAATCTTACTACGGCCAAAGCGAACCTGGAGGGGGCTAAGGCCTCTTTAATGAGGGATCCAAAAAATAAAACAAATATTGCGAATCTGGCGACGGCCATGGCAAAAGTGGATGAGCATGAGACTAAAATAAGCACTTATAATTCTGCACTTCCTGAGAGAGAAGCGCAGTCAAAAAATAAATATGATGCTACTCAAAAATTGGGATATTAATAATTATTAGTGATAATTAATAAAAAAATGGATTATACCGCAGAACAAATTGAGGGGGCCTTCAATAAAATGCCACCGGCATTAAAAAAAGCTATTAGCGTTTTAAAAATTGCCGACATTATGCAAACTTTAGGGAAAAGACATGGTTTGCATATGGATAAAATATCTGAAATGGGCGGTTATGTTCATTTGGTTTTAGTTGGTTTATTACCGGCGGGTGAGTTGTCTGCCAACTTTAAAGACTCTCTTGGTTTGCCGGGAATAGAACTAAATGAATTAATCCAAGAAATTAATGATTTGATTTTGGGGCCCGTAAGAGATAAATTCAGGGAATTGGAAACTTTGTCTGCTGAAGAAGAGACTGAAGCAAAGGAGGCGGCCCCGGAAATGATTGCTCCCGTAAAACCATTGGCGCCTTCTGGACCCAACTCGGAAGAAATATTAAAAACTACCGGCATAGATGTTTTGGGAACAAGCCCTGCCCCAAGTACTTCTGTTATTAATGTTGCCACCCAAAAACTAGCCAATTCATTTAGAATGCCGAAACAAGAAACTGATTTGTCTTTAGTTAAACCGACTTCTCCTTCGCCTGCTGGTTCAGAGTCTC
>DATBWL010000047.1:0-4669 GCA_036514795.1 Minisyncoccota bacterium | reverse complement strand
GAGCCGGGGCAAAAGAGCAAATGAAGGCGAGCTCCAGCCACTTCTTAGTGAACTTACGGGCGACAAAGAAAGCCACAGTAGCCCAAAGCGTGCCGTAGAAGATCTTATGCGGGAAATACCAGAATGCGACAGAAAACCTCGGATCAGTCTGATGCACGATATAGTCGATGATGGTGCCTAAGAAAATGGCAACAAAAATAATCAGTATTATTTTGAATACCTTTTTGTAGTCCATTATTGGGTGACGATGACTGTCGCCTTCATATTCGGATGATAAGCGCAAATATAAGCGTATGTTCCAGGTTCGCTGAATTCGCGTGCATAGATTTCACCTTTAGCAAGATTACCTGAATCAAAAAGGTTGGACGATGATGTCACGGTGTGTGGAGCAGAATCATTGTTCGTCCATGTGACAGATTCCCCTTTCTTGATAGTAATCGCGATAGGATCAAAAACAAAATCTTTAATACTAATTTCAGCGGTGACCACCCCTTCATCGGCTGGAAGATTCGTAGGATTCTCTTCAAAGCCGACAGGCTGGCTGGAATTAGTTTTTATTTCATCTTTAACATCGCTTACTTTCGGCGCAGTGAAAAAATAAAAACCAACGGCTATTAATATTAAAATAACGATAATTATTATGACTGGCGAAGCACCTTTTTGATGTATGTTTTTCATAATCTTATTATAAACTAAATAAAGAAACTCACGAAGGCGGGCCCACGAGGATTCGAACCCCGGTCGCTCCTTTTGGAGAGGAGAATTCTACCACTGAACTATGGGCCCACGACCCTCCGCAAGCGGAGGACCCGAGGACGAACTTAATAAATTAAGCTTCCTCTAGAACCCCGCAAAGCAGGGCCCTTATATAAAAAGAACACACTCCGTAAGATATAAATATATACGGAGCCAGTCACAGTATATCAAAAAGTTTGAAAAAGAGAATTACTTTTTGGCTTCCTTGTGAGGAGTGCGCTTCCGGCACCACCTGCAATACTTCTTCAGCTCGATCTTTCTGACGACGAGTTTCTTGTTCTTGCTGGTCCAATAGTTGATTCTTTTACACTTGGAGCAGGCCATTTTTAATAATCGATCTTGTGACATATGTAAATAAGAGAATACTATAAAACCTCTAAAATAGCAATCTCTTTATTGAATTAAAACCCGAAAAATGTATAATGTAAGCTAATGCGTCGGTGGTGGAGTGGTCTATCACAACAGACTGTAAATCTGTCGCCCTATGGGCTTCGTTGGTTCGAATCCAACCCGACGCACAAATATTAAGCTAGGACTTTTTCTTTGGAGGAGTTTTTCTTGACCGCTTTTTTGACGGCTTTTTTTGTTTCAATAAAAATTTCGTTATTCTTCACATCAACTGATATGGAATCGCCTTTCCCTACTCCTTGGGTAATGATAAACGAAGCGACAGGATTTAATATCTTGGTCTGGATCAGACGATTGAGTGGCCGAGCGCCATAATGAGGATCGTAGCCCTCTTTGGCCAAGTATTCCAGCGCTACATCTGATATCTCAAGATTGATGTCTTTAACTCCGAGGCGCTCTTTGACAACTTTGATGCGGATGTCCACAATTTGTCGGATGACTTCCCGAGAAAGCACTTCAAAGACGATGATTTCATCCACCCGGTTCAAAAATTCCGGACGGAATTGCTCTTTCAGGCTTTCCAGAACTTTTTCTTTGGCCTGGCTATAGTCGTCGCCTACTGTCTTATTGGAAAAGCCGATTGATTCCATCTTTTCAATATATTGCGATCCCAGGTTGGAGGTCATAATAATGATAGTGTTTTTGAAATTAACCTTACGGCCCTTGGCATCAGTCAAGTGGCCGTCGTCGAGCACCTGAAGAAGCATATTGAAAACTTCAGGATGGGCTTTCTCTATTTCGTCAAATAGAACTACAGCGTAGGGGCGATGGCGGATGGCTTCCGTCAATTGTCCGGCCTCATCATAGCCGACATAACCCGGTGGCGAGCCGATCAGCTTAGAGACGCTGTGCCTCTCCATGTATTCCGACATGTCAACGCGGATCAAGGCCTTCTCGTCGTTAAACATAAATTGCGCCAAGGATTTGGTCAGTTCAGTTTTCCCGACGCCGGTGGGACCTAAGAATATAAACGAACCGATCGGTCGATTAGGGTCCGAAATTCCCGCACGGCTTCTCCTTACTGCGTTGGCAACTTTAAAAATAGCATCATCTTGGCCGATAATTCTTTTCTTCAACTCTTCCTCCATCCTTCTTAATTTTTCCCTTTCCTCCTCCAGCATCTTGGTAAACGGAATGCCGGTCCAGCGGGCGACAACTTCGGCGATGTCCTCCGCGGTGATTTCTTCTTTCAGAATTCTTCGCGATTTCTGTAACTTTTTCAACCGAGACAATTTAGTATCAAGTTCTTTCTTGAGCATTGGGATCGAGCCATAACGAATTTCTGCCGCCCGGCCGAGGTCTACCCGCATCTCGGCTCCCTCCGCTTCCAAACGGAGAGCCTCCAGCTCTTTTTTTATGGTTCTGATCTCAGCCACTAAATTCTTTTCATTCTTCCACTTGAGCTCAAGTTCCCCTGTAGTCTCCTTAAAATTGGAAATTTCCTTGTCAATCGACTTGATTCTCACTTTAGCGTCTTTGCCGTCGCCGTCGTCTCTTAGGGCGTCTTTCTTAAGCGCTTCTTTTTCAATTTCTAACCGCATGATTTTCCTATGCGCCTCTTCGAGAATCGGCGGCTTGTTCTCAAGCGCGATGCGAAGGGCTGAAGAAGCCTCGTCAATCAAATCTATCGCTTTGTCCGGCAAGAAGCGATTGGTTATATAACGAGTGCTTAAATTTACCGCCGAGAGAATGGCGTCGTCGGTGATACGCACGCCGTGGAAAAGCTCATATTTTTCTTTGAGCCCGCGAAGAATCGCGATCGCGTCTTCCGGTGACGGTTCATCGATATAGACTGGCTGGAAGCGACGCGCCAAGGCCGGGTCTTTTTCTATGTGTTTTTGATATTCTTTGATCGTTGTCGCGCCGATTGCCCTAAGCTCTCCGCGGGAGAGAGCAGGTTTCAACATATTGGCCGCGTCCATCATTCCTTCGCCAGCTCCAGCGCCGACAATAGTATGAATTTCATCGATAAAAAGAACAATCTTGCCTTCAGCCCGGTCAATTTCTTTCATGATGTTTTTTAGTCTTTCCTCAAATTCGCCGCGGTATTTAGTGCCAGCCAAAAGAAGCCCTAAATCAAGCGAGGCGATTTCTTTATCGCGAATTGATTCGGGCACATCACCCTTGGCTATCCTTTGAGCCAAGCCTTCTACCACGGCGGTTTTGCCGGTGCCAGCTTCGCCGATCAAAATCGGATTATTCTTGGTGCGACGGGAAAGAATCTGCATGATTCTAGTGATCTCGGTGTCGCGCCCAATGACGGGGTCGAGCTTGTCTTCTTTGGCCAGCTTGGTGAGATTCCTGGTGTATTTAGAGAGTATTTTAAATTTCTTTGGCATATTCACATCGGTGATATTCTGATTTCTAAATTCTTCAAGCATCTTGATTACCCCATCCTTGCTGATTCTAAAACGGGAAAGAATTTCTTTTGCTTCGGAAGGTACTTCTAAAATAGATATAAAAAGGTGCTCGGTGGAGACGAGGTCATCCTTAAGTTGGGTGGCGATTTTGGTGCTGTTCTCAAGCACTTGAGCCAAGTCGGGAGTCAGGTATATCTGATATGATGGGGAAAGAGTATTGCGTGACTCTGGTGTCTCTATGGCTTCAATAATTGAATCAGTCAGAAGAACAGAATCAACTTCCAATTTATCCAAAATCGAAATGATCAAAGACTCTTCCTGAAGGAGGAGAGCCGCGAGAAGATAAAGCGAGCTAACATGGTTTTGTCCGCGCTCGATGGCAAGCTCATGAGATCGCTTGATAGTTTCTTTGGCTTTAGTTGTAAAATGATTAAAAGGTGGGGGCATCATATTGGAATTATACAATATTTATTTAATAAGTCAATTCATTGTTAATTTATAACTGGCGGGATTTCGGGCATTGCTTGCTCTACACTTGCTGGAGTTACCGAGGTCTCATTGATTGGTGGAACTATTGGATTTTCAGCCGGTGGCGGAGCAACTTCTTTCTTTTTTAATTCAAGAACAGAATAATCCTTTTCTGAACTAATCTTTTCAATTTCCTGCTCTCCGAAAATGCTTTGTACTATATACATTTCTTTTTCTCCGGTGGACTCAAGCGCCGGGGCGACGATCACCCGATTGTCTCCGAAAAAAAATCCGCTTCCAACGACATTATCCTTAGCTCCCTCACTTCTAATAATGATTGTCGCCACGAACGAACCGACAGTCTTCAGTTGATTAAGAAGTTTTGATTCTTCAGCCGATAAGGCGGGTTTTTTGCTTATATCGCTCGGTACTATTTTTTCGATAGTATTTTGAATGACTCGGTTTATCGTCTGAGTTACCGGCGCCGGCGCCTGTTCCATGAGAGAAACAGTGGCAATAGCGCTGGCGATTGAAGTTACAAACGATATCAACAGCGCGAGAAGAATTAGCTGTGATTTATTTAAGTCCTTGATATCCATGTGTCAATTATACTCCCGATTTCTTAATCATTCAAGGATTGTAGAAATCGCAGTCCTTTAGGACCACTTTTTTAACTT
>DATBWL010000046.1:0-2815 GCA_036514795.1 Minisyncoccota bacterium | reverse complement strand
CGGTGCGGAAGAGGTCGAAGAGGTCGCGGGGATTCCCTCCCTGCTTCACGACTGCCTTCTCCAGCGCGGAGACGCTTTCTTCGAACTCGCCCTTGGTCATTGTCCAGAGACCGTTTACTTTTTCCGTCTTTTGGCTTGTGCTCATTGCACACCTCCAGTTTTGATTTGCTCTCCACATCCTTTAGGGACTTTAGAGAGCTGGCTACCCCATGCCGTGGGGTCACGGTCTTGTCTCTTAGTTGAGACGAGCGTTTTAGAAACTTTTTAGCGTCCAAAACGCTCGTCTCATAACTCTAAACCTATTTTCAAAGAATAGTTTATTATAGCAATATAATACAGAAAAGTCAAATTTTCCATGCTAATTTCTCCGGATCCAAAACTTCATTAATACTAAAAACGGCGCTAGGCGCCGTTTCTTTAAAAAAATACCTGATGTGTTGAGTTTGCCTCGCTTTCTTTTAAGAAAGATGCTTGGAGACCAACTTCGTCATTTCAAACATATTGACCACCGCTTTGCCGCCGAATACTTTCTTCAGATTCGCGTCGGCATTGATATTGCGCCTGTTTTTAGCGTCCTGGAGATTATTCTTTTTGATGTAGACCCAAAGCTTTTTAACCACTTCAGACCGGGGCATCGGACCCTTGCCCACCACCTCCGCCAATTCGGAGCTCACCGTCAAAGGCTTCATAAACGCAGAATTTGTTTTTGCCATATTTTTTTATTAATTATTACGACTATTCCAGTATAGCACTAAGAGTGAAATTTGTATATATCCAGCTTTCTTAAACAAAAAGGCGAGGAGATTAGTTTCTCCGCGCCATATTTAAGCAGGACCACTAAAGCTGAGAACGGATCAGAAGTTGCCAGTTTTCGTCGCTGATCTTGGGCTTGATCGGTTTTGAGCCGTCATGGCACAACGGACAATCGTCCGGCGGCCAATCGTCTGCTCTAAGTTGAGCCAAACTGACCACGATGAATTCGTGAACATCGCTTATGTTCACGTGTCCCAATCCGCCTCGATCAACAACCGCCAGCTCGTGCCAAAGCACGAGAGCGCGCGGCTGCTTTGTCAGCACTTCGCGCACCGCCTCCTTCAGACCGGTACCGCGCGTGCAAAGATCCTCTACCATCAGCATGCTCTCGTACGCGCCGATACGGCTTTCAAGCTTCATTTGGCCGTTTTCTTTCGTCATTACGGCCGGGCGCGATTTTAATATCCGCGCTACATCCTTGCCCAATTCTCTGGCTCCGTCCGGAATGCCCAGCACCCAATCCGGCCGTTCGGTCAGCAACCCGGAATAATACTGGCTGACCAACTGGCGGGCGATAATCTCCCTGATGTCATCATTGGCCAAAAATATCTTTGAATTGAAAAAAATATCGGAATGCGAACCGAATTTTAAAACGGCGTGCCTTCCGATTTTTCCCTTCGCGGCGGCCCGATAATCATATTCCCAACAAGCGTCAAACGCTTTGGCCAGATATATGATCTCCTCGCCGGATAATTTACGCGTGAAATACCTGGGATCAAGACACCTGATTAAATTTTCCTTAGACAACCCCATGATACTTTCTGCTCTTTTCAGCATTGGACACCTCTCTTTCTATATTGTTAATGAACTTGCCCGCGCTAAATTTTTGGACAAGAATTTTTATATATTTCTCTTAAGAGTGAAAACATAATTATCATCTTAAACCATATTGAGATATCGTGCAAATACTGGGGAGCAGTCCAAAAACTTAGGCGGGCTTGCCCGCGCTAAATTTTTGGACCAGCTTCAAAATCCCAGTAAATCTTTAACTATGGTTAACTATGGAAGTTGAACTTCAATAATTTTTAGTCTTTGTCCAAAAACTTAAGCGGGCTTGAAATTAACCAAACTTCGCATTATAATACCCTAAATACGGAAAAACGCAACTACCCGTATTTTTAAAGTAATTTAACAACAAAAAGGAGGTCAAACCCATGGAGTCATCAAAATTAAGCCATGAGACAAAACAATGTTTGAAGGGGGTGCTGACCTATCTTTGGATAGTACAGCAATCCAAATATTCCCGACCCGCTTGCGGATTGGTTTTTCGGGCTTTTTCATCCGGAGATAATTTTAAAAAAATGGCGCTGAAACCGATGGAAAATCTAATGTCTCGCCGTTCAATTGAAGGAAAATCCAATAAAAACCAGGTGGTGGAAATGATTGTCTATCTGAAATCTCTGATTCAAGAGACCCATGCGATTTTTCACGAGAAATTGCTGGAAAGAGAAATGGAACAAAAAGTCATTAAACCGCTCATTAAGATGACCGGCTGGAACTTGAAAGACGAGAACGAGGCAAAAAACTTGCTCGGCTTGCTGACAGAAGAATCCGGCGGAAAAACGCTGGATGAGTCCAG
Source organism: Minisyncoccota bacterium (assembly GCA_036514795.1). Taxonomy (GTDB): domain Bacteria; phylum Patescibacteriota; class Minisyncoccia; order Phycocordibacterales; family UBA9973; genus DATBWL01. Next base: position 423 of record DATBWL010000046.1, on the reverse strand, counting down.
CTCAAGATTATGGAACGCCATAAAAATCGGCGGAGCGGTCGCGGCCGGTGCGGGTATTATCTTTGAGATATATAACTATCTCAAAAAAAACAAAACCGGGGAGTAAAAGTAACGCGATCCAACGCGCGAAACAAATCTTCCCGGTTATTTTTAATAATACGTTTTTTCCGGATTGACATTTTCATAGCAAGCGCAGCTAACCTAAAAAATCAAATGATACTCTATCTAGAACAATAGTTGGCAGAAATAGCACTATCTTTTTCCTCACATTTAATATTTCGTTTATCTGTTGAATCACAGTACCATCCATATCTCTCTCCCACGCTCTTACAATCATCAATATCTTTAAACTTTGCGTGAACGAAACAGTTTTCATATAAAGAATCACAAATAACATACTTAACAGGGAAACTAAACTTCTCG
>DATBWL010000045.1:0-13063 GCA_036514795.1 Minisyncoccota bacterium | reverse complement strand
GCCGGGGAGGGTGAAGGGTAATGTCGTTTTCACTTATCTGGATGTCTTCGATAAAGATAAAAAGGAATTAAAAAAATTGAAAGATCAATATCAAAAAGGGGGATTGGGTGATGTAGTGCTTAAAAAAAGATTAATCAATGTTCTCGAAGACCTCATCGGGCCAATCCGCGAGCGTCGAGAACAGCTTGCCAAGAATCCGAAAGAAGTGATGAGAATCCTAGAAGAAGGCACCGCCAAAGCCCGCCTTGTAGCCGCCGAAACCCTCCGCGAAGTCCGCGAGGCCATGAAAATTAATTATTTTTAATAATGAAAACTCCTAGGGTCATATTTAAATATTCCTGGATTTACGATAAGAACTGGAAGATTTGGATAAAACTCTATCCACGCATGGCAAAACTGCCATGGCCCTCGGCAACTGAAATAAAGAATTATATTAAAAAAATAGAGAAGATCGGGAGTAAAGATGGAAAGAGGGTTTTAGATGAAATATCAAAAGTAATCGGTCTAAAATGGACTGAAGACATAAAATGCTATGTAGTTGGCCATGCTCGAGGGTTTTCTGACCCCTTGACATTAGGTGTCATGAAAGACCCGAATGATTTTATTGATACGCTCGTTCATGAATTAATACATCAGATTTTAGCAGCCCAAAAAGGCAATAAAAAAAGAACGAGTAAAGCATGGGATTACATATACAAAAAATATAAAGATGAATCTGTTTCTACAAAAAATCATATACCAGTGCATGCTATTCACAATCATATTTATTTAAAATTTTTCGGCAAGAAAAGACTAGAAAAAGATATAAACCATTGTCAAAGATTTCCTGATTATAAACGCTCTTGGGAAATTGTTGAGAAAGAAGGATATGAAAATATCATCAAGGAATTTAGAAAGAGAATAAAATAAAATATTTTTAATGAAAGCAAATGATTTATTGGGATCATATAAAGAGTATTATAAAGTAAGGTATCCTGGCCCTTATACTTTTATTGTTTCTAACAATGATCAATATATCTATTATTTCGGATCAAAACATAGTTTTGATCCCGCTGATTCTCAATTTAAGGAAATTAAATCATTTTGGCAAGATTTTCTAGAAAAAACAAAAAAGAAAAATTGCATTGTTTTTGTTGAGGGTGGCGAAAGGCTGATATATGAAACTGCAGAGGAATCTATATTAAAGCAGGGAGAGATGGGTTACATCACTTATCTTGCCGCTCAAGAAAATATAGAAACTTTTTCTCCGGAACCGCCTGGGAAGTTGATATTCAAGGCTCTCGAAAGGAAATTTTCGCGGAATGAGATTACTTACTATTTTTTCGCTAGAGTCTGTTATCAGTGGAATAATTTAAAGGAAAAGCCCGATTTCAAATCATATATACAAAGATTTCTTGATAATGATAAAAGAGAAAGCGGATGGGATGATTTCGACTTTTCCCTGGAGAATCTAAAAAAGATACATTATGACCTGTTTGGAGGATATTTTGATGAAAATGATAAACAATTTTTCTATGATGTTATAAATCCTCTAATTATAAAGACAAATATAAATAGAGTTTCAAGAGAGGAAGAAGAAGGTTTGCGTGATAGATATATTGTCGATGAAGCTGAGAAATATTGGAAATCCGATAAAAATATCTTTACTATCTATGGTAAAAGTCATGCAGTTATACAAGGGAAGGCCATCAAATATCTTGTTCAGCAATAATTTTATAAATCACTATTTTTATAGTAGAATTACACTTATATGCAAAAGCGAGTTTATATAAAGGATTTGAAGGAATATATTGGACAAGAAGTATCTATTTCAGGCTGGGTGGATGTGAGAAGGGATCAGGGTAAGATGATCTTTTTAGACATTCGCGATATGACGGGCAAGGTGCAATGCGTCATATTGCCTAAGTCCGATGCCATCGAGGCCGGAAAGGCGCTAAGGAGCGAATGGGTGGTGGAGATAGGTGGCTTGGTCAACAAGCGGCCAGAAAAGAACATTAATCCAGAAGTCATGAACGGCGACATTGAAATAGAGATAAAGTCGCTTAAAGTTTTAAATCAGGCCGAAACTCCGGCTTTTGATATTTCTTCTGACGGACTAGAGATAGGCGAGGAGCACAGGCTTAAATATCGCTATTTAGATTTGCGCCGACCAAGGCTTCAGAAAAATATTAGAATGAGGCACAAAGTCATCAAATTCATCCGCGACTTTTTGGACAAAGAAAATTTCATCGAAGTTGAAACTCCGATTCTGACCAAATCTACACCCGAGGGAGCGAGGGATTATGTCGTGCCTTCTCGCTTAGAAAAAGGTAAATTCTACGCTCTCCCGCAGTCTCCTCAGCAATATAAACAGTTATTGATGGCCAGTGGAGTTGAGAAATATTTTCAGATTGCTCGCTGTATGCGTGATGAAGATACCAGAGGCGACCGTCAACCAGAATTCACTCAGCTTGATTTGGAAATTAGTTTTGTGGAGCAGGAAGATGTGATGGAGCTAAATGAAAAATTATTGATTGATATTGTCAAAAAACTTTATCCAGAAAAAGAAATACAGGAAATTCCATTTCCCAGAATCACTTATAAAGAAGCGATGGATAAATACGGTAATGACAGACCAGATTTAAGAAAGGACTCCTCGACTTCCCTCGAAGGTACTCGGGATAAATCGCTCGGAGCAGGCAAAAATAATCCAAATCTTTTGGCTTTTTGCTGGGTCATTGATTTTCCATTTTTTGAAAAGACCGCCAAGTCTGACAACAAAGAAATGGCAGGTGATTGGACATTCACGCATAATCCATTTTCGGCGCCTCAGCCAGAATACATGGATAATTTAATGAATAAGGAAAAAATTGGCGATATTTTAGCCGCTCAATATGACATAACTTTAAACGGCCTTGAAATTGGCGGCGGCTCGATCAGGAATCACAGACCGGAAGCGCTCAAAAAAGTCTTTGAAATTATTGGCCATAAAACCGAGGATATAGAGAGAAATTTCGGCCACATGCTTCACGCGCTCGCTTCCGGCGCGCCACCCCACGGCGGCATCGCCTGGGGCTTGGACCGCTTAGTCATGATTTTAGAGAACGAGCCAAATATTCGCGAGGTTATTGCTTTCCCTAAAACCGGCGAAGGCCGAGACTTGATGATGGATTCCCCGTCGGATATTCCCGAGCGTCACCTCAAAGAGCTCGGTATCCAGATTAAAAAATAGATTATGGCTGAAGTAAAAAAATACAATGTTAAGACTGCGGTTTTTGAGGGGCCGTTTGAGCTTCTTTTGAGGCTAGTGGAAGAAAGGAAGCTTTTTGTCAATGAAATTTCTCTGGCTCAAGTCACGGATGATTATTTGAACTATGTTAAATCTCTGCAACAAGTGGGAGAGGTAAATATGGCAGAACTCACCGGCTTTATCGTCGTGGCGGCGACTTTAGTTCTCATAAAATCCAAATCACTTTTGCCGGGACTGTCGTTGACTGAAGATGAGCAGGGACAGATAGAAGATTTGGAACAAAGATTAAGATTTTATCAGGCAATAAAAGAAGTGTCGCCCAAGCTCAAAGAGCAATTTGGCAAAAATATTATTTTTTCTAAAATGGAGTCCTCATATGAGACTGCGGTTTTCGCGCCTGATGTGAATTTGACTATATCTCGCATGCTTGAGGCGATAAATGAAGTGATTTTAGCGATACCTAAAAAAGAATTTCTGCCAGAAGTCTCAGTGATGAAAGTAGTGAGTATTGAAGAGATGATCCAGAGCCTCTCAGAACGCATCCAAGCAACACTTCGGTTTTCTTTCAGCGATCTTTCGAAAGGCAGGCAGTTTGAGACCAAGAAAGAGGAGAAAGTTTATGTTATAGTGTCATTTCTGGCAATGCTGGAACTGGTGAGATCAGGAATCGCCGATGTCATCCAGGGCGGCAATTTTGAGGAAATAGAAGTATTAGAATATAAAGAAGAAATCACGATCGCATGACTTTAGATCAAAAAATTGAAGCAATACTTTTCATGAAAGGCGAGCCAATGACGCACAAGAAATTGTCCGAACTTTGTGATGCATCAAAGGATGAGATAGAAGTAGCTCTTAGGGATTTTGAGGCCAAACTCCAAGATAGGGGATTAACCCTAATTCACAAAGAAGGTTCAGTCATGTTGGGCACAAACCCAGAACTTGGATCAATGCTTGAAAATATGAGAAAAGAAGAGCTGTCCCGCGAACTTTCTAAAGCGAGCCTTGAGACCGTCGCTGTTATTTTATACAAAGAAGGCGCGACGAGGGCCGATATTGATTATATTCGGGGAGTGAATTCCAGCTTCATTTTGAGGAACCTACTGGTTCGCGGATTGGTGGAGAAAATAACTGATCCGACTGATAGTCGGAGATATTTATACAAACCGAGTTATGATCTTATGAGTTACTTAGGATTATCTAAGCTTTCAGAATTGCCTGAATTTGAGAATATGAAAATTATTTTAAATAAAAATGCCCGAGAGGCAGAAGAAGAAAATGTCGAAATCTGAAATTGGACTAATTTTTATATTGGTTTTAGTTGGAGCCCTTGGAGCTTTTTATTTTAAAGGCTTGGCGTTGCAAAATAAAATTTGGGCCGCAGAGGAGGAAAGGCGGACAAATTTAGATAATATTCATTTTAAATCGTTCGGAAAACTAAAATTAATTGGAAAAGCAGCGGTAGTTTTTGACCCCATTGATAAAAAAACGCTTTTTTCATTAAATTCTGACATACCTTTTCCTATGGCGTCGATCGTTAAGGTAATGACCGCCATCACCGCCATAGAGGAGTTGCCCGCCGAAACACTAATAACTATTTCTAAATCGGCCTTGGCGGAAGAAGGAGATACAGGGCTACTGCTTGATGAAAAGTGGCGTTTGACTGATTTGGTTCAATTTATGCTGACTGTTTCCTCAAATGATGCTGCCAAAGCGATCGCACAGACGCAAGGGAATGATTCATCTTCATTTGTTGAGGCAATGAATAAAAAAGCTGCTGATTTGGGGTTTGATAACACTCAGTTTTCCAGTGTCACCGGCCTTGATTTAGATGTGAATTTAGCCGGCGCATCAAGCTCGGCTTCTGATATTGCTAAAATGATTTCATACGGATTTTTAAATCACAGGGAAGTATTTGCAGCTACCTCAAAAGCAGAAACCGTTCTGATTTCAGAGTCCGAAATCAAGCATAATGTTAAAAATACTGACAATTTATTAAGTTCTATTTCTAACATATTGGCTTCCAAAACCGGTTTTACTGATTTAGCTGGTGGAAATTTAGCCGTAGTTTTCAGGGCCCCTTCAGGGAGAATCTTATCAGCGGTTGTTTTGAGCTCAACCCTAGAAGGCAGATTTAGCGATATGCAACTAATGATTGAGGCTTCTTTAAAATATGTAAATGATATAATGAGTCGCGCTCCAATGGACGGCGCGGGACAAGATTTCGCTAAATCAGATGGAAATAATTCTTAGATTTTTAGAAAAATATATTATTCCCAAGAAATTATATGCTTGGGGTCAGCCGATTTATCACTATGCATTAGCGCTTCTTGGCGCGATATTATTTTTATTCCCTTCGAGAAAAATTAATGTGATTGCAGTGACAGGCACCAAGGGTAAGACCAGCGTCGTAGAGATCACAGGGGCTATTTTGGAAGAAGCGGGTTTTAAGGTCGCCCTATCTTCGACTCTCCGTTTTAAGATTGGCGACAAATCCGAAAGAAATATGTATAAGATGACAATTCCGGGAAGGTTTTTTCTGCAAAAGTTTTTAAGGCGGGCAGTGAGGACCAAGTGCCAATATGCCGTTGTTGAAATGACTTCCGAAGGCGCCAGACAGTTTCGCCATAAATTCATCGCGTTTGATGCTCTTATTTTCACCAATTTAGCCAAGGAACACATAGAGTCGCACGGTTCATATGAAAAGTACGTCGAGGCCAAATTAAAGATTGCCAGCGCTTTGGAAAAATCCAAAAAGAAGCGCAAAATACTAGTGGTTAACACAGATGACGCCGAAGCATCGAAATTTCTGATGATTAATATCGACGAGAAATATAAATATGCTCTCAATGACGCTGAGCCGTATACGCTTTTAAAAGAAGGACTTCAAATGACCATCGCCGGCCAGACGATAAAATCCAAACTTTCCGGTAAATTTAATATTTATAATATGCTGGCCGCCCTAACTTATGCCAAGACTCAAAATATCGGCCCGGCTATCATCAAGAATGCGCTGGAAAAATTTGAAGGGATCCGCGGACGAGTCGAGAGGATAGAAGAAGGGCAGGACTTCACTGTCATTGTGGATTATGCGCATACTCCTGATTCCCTAGAGAAGCTGTATGAAGCATTCCAGAATCAAAAGAAAATTTGCGTTTTGGGCAACACCGGCGGCGGCCGGGATAAGTGGAAAAGAGAAGCGATGGCTGAGATTGCCGAAAAACATTGCTCGGAGATAATACTGACCAATGAAGATCCTTATGATGAGGATCCCCGGCAAATCGCTGAAGCCATGGCAAATGCTATCAAGGAAACACCGGCCGATATAATCATGGATCGGCGTGAGGCGATAAATAAAGCGCTTTCGTCTGCTGGCACAGGGGACGCCGTGCTCATCACCGGCAAGGGGACTGATCCTTTCATCATGGGTCCGAATGGCGCCAAAACCCCGTGGGATGATGCGACGGTGACCCGCGAGGAGCTTAAAAAAATTTTAAAGAAGTGATATATTGAATTTAATGGAAATTATTAACAGAAAAAATTATTTGGCGACTATTGCATTAAGCGAGGGATCAAAGATCTTTCGGCATCTTTATGTAAAATTAAATGGGAAAGAAAAAGATATCTTGGAAAACGGCAATCTTTCCTGCGCCATTTTTGTCTCAGCTATTATTCATCGCTTTAATTCGACTGAAAGGAACTTAAAATTAATTAACGAGATTCATGCGACCGTATTAAGTACTGTTAAAGACTTGAAATCCTGTGGCTGGTATGAAATTAAAAGTTTAAGACCTGGGGCGGTTATATCGTGGAAAAAGAGTCCTCAAGCTGGCCACCCTCATATAGGATTTTATATATCTGACGACCATGCGATTTCAAACAGCAGTGAACACAGAGAAGCGAGAAGCCACAATATTAAATTTGATTCCAGAGAATTAGACAAAATTTACTGGCACGATTTTCTTAATTAAAAAAGCCCCGCAGAGTGCAGGGCTTTGGCTCTCAGGCTTAGGGCAGGAGGACAGCTTGGGTGGCAATTTCTTCAAAATCTTTCATTGATTGCTGGTCAATGGCGTAATTTTCTTCAGTAAAATCAATTCTGCCGGTGGTTCTGTCCACCAGGACGAATTTGCCGTTGTGTCGGGTAAGGTTAAGCTTGTCCCAATCTTTTTGCACATCATCTTCATACGGCTTGGAGCGGACAAGCTCTTCTGGACTCACATATTCAGTTTTGCCGACTAAAAGATCCAGAGAAAAGAGGAATGTTGATTTTTTCATAATATTGCGGGATTAAAGGGTTTAGAAGAAATATTTTTTTAAGGAACTAGTGATATAGTATCATAAAAGATAGTATTTGTCAAGTAAGCAAAAGCTATTAAAATCAAGCTTTTATGGTACTATTAAATCAATAATTATGATTACCAGTGTCATCAAAATTTTCTTGCCGGCGGCTATTGCATTTATTGTAGGTATTTTGATAACGCCGCTTGTCACTAATTTTCTTTATAAATATAAATTTTGGAAAAAAACAAGTGTTAATAAAGCCCTCGGCGGGGGAGAGGCGCTTATAACGAAATCTATTCACAATGATGATACAAGAAAGACTCCCCGGATGGGTGGCATCGTCGTTTGGGCGAGCGTTTTTATAACCACGCTTTTGATTTGGCTGATTTCCAAAATATTTCCCGGCGAGAATACGCAAAAACTTGATTATCTTAGTCGCAGTCAGACCTGGTTGCCCCTGCTCGTTTTTTTGGCTGGCTCCATTATTGGCTTGCTTGATGATTATCTCGTTGTGTCTAATAAGGGTAGTTATGTCGGAGGTGGCTTGTCCTTGAAAACAAGACTTTCGGCGGTTTTTTTGATTGCGCTCATTGGTGGTTGGTGGTTTTTCTTTAAATTGGGTGTTAGTTCAATTGTTATTCCATTTCTAGGTGAAATTAATTTAGGATTAATGCTTATTCCAATTTTCATTATTTTTATGATTGGTATTTATTCCGGCGGGATTATTGACGGAATCGACGGTTTGGCTGGCGGAGTCTTTTCTGTCATGTTTGCTTCTTATGCCTTGATCGCTTTTTTTAATCAGCAGATAGACCTTGCGGCGCTTTGTCTGGTAATTGTCGGCGGACTTCTGGCCTTTCTTTGGTTTAATATTCCGCCGGCGCGTTTTTTTCTCTCTGAAACGGGGACGATGGCTCTCACTATGACGCTCGTCGTCATCGCTTTCTTGACCCGATCGGTTGGTATCCTGCCGATCATCGCTTTTCCGCTGATTGCCACTTCGCTATCAAGTTTGATTCAGATACTTTCCAAGAAAACGACGGGGCGTAAAGTTTTTACTGTTGCACCGCTCCATAACCACTTCCAGGCCAAAGGGTGGCCGGGATATAAGGTTACGATGCGATACTGGATTATGTCTATGTTTTTTGGGGTTTTAGGCATTATCATTTTTTTGATCGGTCAAGTAAATTAACAGGATGCAAAAAAAATCAATAGATAAATTCTTTTTAAGTACGACGATTATTTTAATAATCGTCGGTTTTCTTATTTTTCTGTCCGCCTCTTTGGGGATATTGGCGAAAAATGAGACTAAGTTCTACGGGGTTTTATTTAACCAATTATTGCTCGGTCTAGGACTCGGTATTTTGGGTCTCATTGCATGCTCGCGGATAAACTATAAATTTTGGCGTAAATATTCTTTCTGGATTTTTCTGGGCTCAGTAATTCTCACTTTGCTAGTTTTTATACCGGGACTTGGTTTTTCCCACGGGGGAGCCAAGCGATGGATTGAGATAGGTTCATTTTCCTTTCAGCCAGTTGAATTTTTGAAATTTGGTTTCATTATTTATTTTGCGGCTTGGCTTTCTGCCGCCAGAACCAAGAGTCAAAGTTTTAAATGGAGCGTTTTGCCCTTCTTGTTTTTTCTTTCTGGAATTGCTTTTATTCTTTTTAAACAGCCTGATACCAAAAGCTTCATTTTGATTCTGATTACTGGTCTTTCAATGATTTTTATATCTGGCGTACATTGGAAATACATCATTGGCGTCATTTTAGCGGCGGTCATTGGCTTTCTGATTCTGGTATATTTCAAGCCGTATCTTCTCGATCGAGTGGATACATTCTTAAACCCCAGCCGAGATCCGCAAGGTTCTTCTTACCAGCTTCAGCAGTCGCTGATCGCCATCGGTTCAGGAGGAATATTGGGTCGAGGTTTCGGTCAGAGCGTGCAAAAATTCAGCTATTTGCCAGAACCCCAAGGGGATTCAGTTTTTGCCGTTTTAGGTGAAGAATTTGGCTTCGCCGGCGGAATAAGCTTAATCGCGCTCTTTTCAGTTTTTGCCCTTCGGGGGCTCCGAATTTCTAGTAATGCGCCGGATCTTTTTGCTAGACTTCTTTCCCTGGGAATTGTTATACTATTGATAGCCCAAGCCTTTATGAATATCGCTTCGATCATCGGATTGTTTCCTTTGACGGGGGTGCCACTGCCTTTTGTTTCTCACGGAGGTACGGCGCTCATGATTGATCTTGTGGCTGTCGGAATAGTTTTTAATATTTCAAAATTTCGTAAGAATTACGCATGAAAATAATATTTGTCGGCGGTGGCACAGGAGGGCATTTTTATCCACTGATCGCAGTCGCTCAGGAAGTTAACAAAATAGCGGGGCAAAAGCATATCTTGGATGCTGAGCTTTATTATTTGGCCGATAGCCCGTATGATCGGCAGGCGCTCCATGAAAACGGCATAACTTTTGAGGAAATTAGTGCGGGAAAAATGAGAATTTATTTTTCGATAATGAATATAGTGGATATTTTCAAGACCTTCTTTGGATTTTGGGGAGTTCTTTTTAAGGTTTACCGGATATTTCCAGATGTAATTTTCTCTAAGGGTGGCTACCAAAGTTTTCCAGTACTGCTTGCAGCTAGGATTTTGGGCATCCCTGTTGTTATCCATGAATCTGATTCGGTTCCCGGCAGGGCTAATCTTTGGGCAGCTAAGTTTGCTAAGAAAATTGCCATTTCATATGAAGAGGCAGGCCAATATTTTCCAAAATCGAAAACAGCCTGGACCGGCCAGCCGGTTCGTAAGGAATTGCAGAAAACCGTAAAAGAAGGTGTCTTTGAATATTTAAAATTAAACCACGCTCTACCAGTCATTCTGATCTTGGGTGGTTCACAAGGGGCGGAATTAATAAACAACATTATTATAGAATCATTGCCTGAACTTATATCGAAATATCAGATCCTTCATCAAACTGGAAAGAAAAATTTGGAAGAAGTTAATATCCGCTCAGCGGTGGTATTGCGCAACAATACCAATAAAGACCGATATCGCACATTTCCTTTTTTTAATGTTCTAGCTTTTAAAATGGCCGCTGGAGCATCATCGCTCATTATTTCGCGCGCCGGTTCTGGAATATTTGAATTTGCCGCTTGGGGTGTACCATCTATCCTTATTCCTATTACTAATTCCCAGGGCGATCATCAGAGAAAGAATGCCTTTAATTATGCGCGTGCCGGCGCTTGTCTCGTGATCGAAGAAAACAATTTGACGACGCATCTTCTTGTTGCCGAAGTGAATAAACTAATGAGCAGCCCTCAAAAGAGGGAAGAGATGAGGAAAAATTCCCTCAAATTCTTTAACCCCGACGCGGCCTCCAAAATCGCTCAAGAACTCGTCTCCATTGCCCTCTCCCACGAAAAATAATATAAAAAAGCCCCCGAAATTTCGAGGGCTTCATCCTGACCTATCAGGCTTACGGTTTTTCTCGGCCTGCCGAGAATCGGATTTTCCCTGGCCTACCAGGGTTCGGTTTTTTTCAAAATCATTATTCTCCAATTTGCGGCACAAAACAAAGCGGAGAGATAACAGGGTCATTAGAGAAAAGTGAAAGATATCGGTTGAAGATAATCGCCTTCAGATATCTCACATTTTCTGCGGGAATGGAAAACATGTATTCTTGCCAGCCACCTTCTGCGACTATTTTTTCTTCAATACAGCATGTTTTAGTGTCTGGGCCGTATTGCAAGATCAGCAAACTCTCACCCAATTTTTCAGGGTCGATATTGTTGAAAACTACCGTGACATGCATTTGATCGCCTAGTTTTTGTATCTGAGAGATTGCAACAGATTGCGCACTGATTTTGAATACTGCCCCCGTTATAAGGGCAAAAATGATGAAAAAAAGCTTTTTCATGTTGGTGGGTTTATTTGTTAATGTTTACCCCTACACTTAACATGGCGAAGCACTTTTGGTGCGTGGCAAAGCCACATCGCAATATTAAGTGTGGGGGTTTACGTTTCTTCCCAAAGAATAACACAGACACACTTATCTGTCAAGATTCAGTATTAAATATAACGCCATGGCGAAAATAGTGAGACTGAAGGGAAGGGAGACACTAAAATTAAAGAAATAAAAAAGCCCTCGAAATTTCGAGGGCTTTTGATAATGCATACAATGTCTAGAAATAGTCATCATATACGCGTTTTTTCTCGATGACATATTCTCCCACAACCGATGAAGTAAAATTCTTTCCAGATTCCCGGGTGACTATAATTCCGCACATCTTACCCTTAAAACTTCCTATATGGTGTGAACCTATAATTTTTTGGCCCCTGAATTCCTTCAGAATTTTGTTTTTCCAGAGCGGAAGCCATATGCCATTCTCTCCAGTATCATCAACTGGATCAACGCATACATTTCCAAACCCGGAAAGTTCCCCATTCTCGTTTATGGTAGTGCCATCCCAGTCGTCCCATCCGAATATACGCTGTCCATCTATGGTATCAATGATGTTTCCATTAACCATCGGAAATGAATATCCATTTTTATAAACCATGCCACTTATCAGTTTTCCGGATCTTTCATCAAATTTTAGGTCATCCCATATATCATTTATTCCATAACCTTCAAGGTTTGAGAAAAAATGGCCATTACGAACAGGAATGGTTGCTGTATCAATCCAGACCTTAACCTTTCCATTCAATGGGAGAGTGTCATCAATTTGGACAAATTTCTGAATAAAGCAACCATCAATGTATTCCACTATTGAACCTTTGATAATCGGCAGAATTGTTCCGTTATCTAAATAGAGGATGCCATTTATTTCTCCGTTTTTTTCAAAAGAACCGGGAAATGGTTCAAATGCGGACATGCAAGCATTTTTGTCCTCATTATGTTGTTTTTTTTCCTCAATTTCATCCCAGATACTTTCAGGGAGCAGATCAATTGGAAATATTTCCTTGGGTTTCTGTTTAACAATTACTTCTTGAGGTTTCTTTTCCACCCCCTGAGTTGAAGTTTTGATTTCAGAGTCAACAGCGTTGCGGTTGCAAGCAAGCAATATGATGCCTGCGATTGCTAATAATAAGATTTTTTTCATTGTAAAAGGGCTTTAGTATTGTTTTTGTTTGTTTTTAGTTCTGGCGAAATACTAGCATATTTAGGTGGCTTTGTCAAGTTTTAAGGCCCGTTAGAATAAGGGGTTTTGTGGTATTATTTAGGCATGAAAGGGGAGAATAAACAGACTGCTAAACACGTAGTGACGAGGTTTGCGCCGAGCCCGACGGGCTATTTCCACATCGGAGGATACAGGACGGCGATCTTTGCGTACTTGTATGCCAAACACAATGAAGGAAAATTCATCTTAAGAATCGAGGATACAGACAAGGAGCGTAATAAAAAGGAATATGAAGATAATATTCTGGAAAGCCTCAAATGGATCGGCCTTGAATACGATAAATTTTATCGGCAATCGGAAAATATTGAAAGTCATAAGAATATAATTAGAGAACTCTTGCAAAAAGGCAGTGCTTATATATCTAAAGAGGAGGCG
>DATBWL010000044.1:0-4122 GCA_036514795.1 Minisyncoccota bacterium | reverse complement strand
GGAGCTTACGGCACACTGAAGAATGAATCCGGTGTACACCGGTTAGTGCGAGTTTCACCGTTCTCCACCAAGAGTATGCGTCATACCTCTTTTTCGATGGTGGAAGTCTTGCCGAAAGTGCCGAAAACTATTGCGGTTGAAATCCCGCCGGCCGATTTAAAAATAGAATTTGCCAAAGCCGGAGGCCCGGGCGGGCAGAATGTGAATAAGCGCGAGACGGCCGTGCGGATCGTGCATATCCCGACCAATATAGCCGTGCACGCCACCGGCGAGCGGAGCCAGGCCCAAAATAGGGAAAAGGCCATGGAAATACTGAAAGCCAAACTGTTTAAGAAAGCCGAAACAGAACGAAAAGAATTGAAAGAAAGCATGCAGATTTCCAAGACGACTGACATCGAATGGGGTAATCAAATCCGCTCTTATGTGCTCCATCCATACAAGATGGTCAAAGACCACCGCACTGATGTCGAAGTCCGCGACGTTGATGCCGTGCTCGAGCGGGGAGACCTCGAACCTTTCATTGAAGCCGAAAAAAATCTATAAAATAAAAAAGCCCTTACGAATGTAAGGGCTTTTGTGTCAAATTTTTTCTTCTATTTTTTTGAAACGGCTATGATGAAAATAATTCATCGCGCCTGTATCATCCGTGACCTGAACAGCTCGGGCATGCTTTTGATAAACATAATATGGTTTTTCAAAAGTTAGCTTGCCCTCAGCTCCAGCATTATCGGTGCAAACAACATCTCCCGAGACGTTGTTTGGAGCCTGAAAATTCTTCCAATCCGGGTTATAAACCTCATCCTGATCCTCTCCTTGAATAACCCTGATAGCGTTGTAAAAGTGCGTAGCTATTTCCTCTCTGACCTGATGATCGTTACAATTGTAACGCATCATAAAAAATTCAAAAAGGTCTTTCAGTTTTAAAAACATCGGATGATTAAAGAATTCATTAAGCGTTATCTGAGGTAAAACCTCAAGGAGGTCTTTATTTTTTGGAGTAAGTTGCAAATGATATTCCATGTCGGCAAATACTCCGCAAACCTTGCATTCTCTTACCCACACAGCGCCATGTGAATCCTCGCTGGGATTTCCATTTTCATCTAAATCAATATCCTTTATTTCACCCCAATCATGCTTCTTGCAAATCGCCCGAGCCGAGAAAAAAGGCTTGAGTTCAATTTCAAAGAAAAAATCTTTGAGGCATTTATGGCATACGGTAATTCCGATCCATGACTTATAGTCATCCCAATTATAATGGTGTTCGTGCCCGCAATGCGGACAAGTTAGAACCGGCAAACCAAAATTTTGCTTTCTGGTTATTAATGCAGTGTTATCTAGTGTATTCATTTTTTAAAGAGTTTAAATTATTTAACTAAACCTAACAATAAAACCTTGATTTGTCAATTAAGATTGTCGCTAAGACTGATTTATGATATTCTTAAGGGTATTCTATGATTTACTTCAATAATGTCTCTAAAATATACCAGCCGGATTCTGTCGCGTTGGAAGATGTGAATTTGACCATATCGGCGGGGGAATTCGTCTCCATCGTGGGGCATTCGGGGGCCGGCAAGACCACTTTGGTCAAGATGATTTTGGCCGAAGACAAGCCGACTTCAGGCACCGTTTTTTTTGAATCTGTTGATATCCATGATTTGCGGAATAAGGATCTGATCAATCTGCGGCGTCGGATCGGCATGGTCTTTCAGGACTTTAAATTGCTTTCCAATAAGACCGCTTATGAGAATATCGCTTTTGCCATGGAAGCGGCCGGCAAGACTGATGAGGAGATCGCCTCTGATGTGCCGCATGTCCTGGAACTGGTGGATTTGTCGAATAAAATAATGCACTTTCCCGATCAAATGTCGGGAGGCGAAAAGCAGAGGCTGGCTATCGCTCGCGCTATCATCAACCAGCCGGAGATCATCATTGCGGATGAGCCGACGGGGAACTTAGACCCGGTCAATACCTATGAAATAATTCAAATATTGAAGAAAATAAACGATCTCGGCACCACGGTGATACTGACCACGCACAATAAGGGTGTGATTGAATCGATCAAAAAGAGAGTTGTCACCATGGACAAAGGCAAGGTCGTCCGGGACGATAAAGACGGAAAGTATGTTATATAATATATGGATTACCATATATCAACGGCATTCGGACGAAATCAGAGTAAACTTTGCTTCGCTCCTCACTTGTTGATATAATTTTCATATGGCAACTATTGGACTAAAAAGAATTATCAGGTCAGGCTGGGTTGGTTTCTCTAGGAACGGCATTATTTCGTTTGCCTCCATACTGGTCGTGACAATTACTCTTTCGGTCATTGCCGGGATCATCTTCTCGCAAGCGATCCTAGCCTCGTCTTTGAATGAAATCAAAAATCGGGTGGATATCACCGTCTATTTCAAATTAAATACATCCGAGACAGAAATCAGTAATTTCCAGTCGGCCCTCGAGCAATTGCCGGAAGTGGCCAAAGTAAATTTTGTTTCAGCCGAACAGTCGCTTCAAAATTTCAAGGAAAAGCATGCGAACGACTACCTGACACTCCAAGCCCTGGAAGAGCTTGATGATAATCCGCTTGGGGCTTACATGACTGTCAAAGCTCTCGAGGCGACCCAGTATGAGAGCATCGCCAAATCCCTGGGATCCAACAGCGTTTTGATCAAAAACTCGGCGGATATAATCGACAAGATAAATTACAACCAAAATAAGGCCGTCATTGACCGGCTGATTTCATTGATGGGTGGGGCGAAGAAGCTGGGATTCCTTCTTACCTTGCTTTTGATGATCGTCTCGATCATTTTCACATACAATACGATTCGGCTGACCATCTTCTTTTCTAAAGAGGAGATCGGCATTATGCGTTTAGTCGGGGCCGGAGGCTTTTATGTTCGCGGGCCGTTTCTGGTTCAAGGGGTGATCTATGGGTTTATTTCTTCGCTGGTAACTTTGATTATATTTTTACCGATTGCTTATTGGCTGGGTAAAGATATGACAGGTTTCCTCGGCCTCAATGTCTTTGATTATTATCTCGCCAATTTTTGGCAAATTTGTCTGATCATTTTTGGTTCAGGCATCATTTTGGGTGTCTTCTCCAGTTTCCTCGCCATCAATAAATATTTGAAATAACCCGCCTCGTGATAAAGTAGGCGCATTGCCGGCTCGTCTAAAGGTAGGACGATCGCCTCTGAAGCGATTAATTGGGGTTCGAGTCCCTGGCCGGCAGCCATTGATGTGTGCTAAAATAAGAATATTATGAAAAACACAATTATTGGGGTTGTAGTTCTTGTTTTAATAGGCTTTGGTTTGTATTTTCTTATTTATAAGACACCTGCTAAGGCGCCGATAGTTAAAGATCAGGGCGTTACAGTAGATCTTAAAACAGAGGCTGACAATCAGTCCGCAGGGCAGGTCAATAAAGACCAGTCGGTCATCGGCAAATCAATGGAAGATCGCGATATTACCGCGTATCATTATGGCGACGGCGAAACAAAACTTTTGTTTGTCGGCGGTATCCACGGCGGCTATGAATGGAATACCGTGCTTGTTGTTTACGAGGCGATGGATTATTTGAAGGCGAATCCTGATGTCATACCTTCGAATGTGCAGGTCACAGTGATTCCAGTCTTGAATCCAGACGGTTTAAATAAAGTTGTGGGCACCGACGGCCGATTTACAGCTTCCGATGTGCCGAAGTCGGAAGCTCAAGTGGTGTCTGGGCGCTTCAACGGCAATAATGTGGATCTTAACCGCAACTTTGATTGTGATTGGCAGGCGACTGCCAAGTGGCAGACTAAAACCGTGAGCGGCGGAAGCGCAGCGTTTTCTGAACCGGAAAGTTTGGCGCTAAAAAATTATATAGAAACAAACAAACCGGACGCGGTTGTTGTCTGGTACTCGGCCGCCGGCGGCGTATATTCTTCAAATTGCCACGATGGAGTTTTGGCCCAGACGCGCGTACTCACAAATACTTTTGCCAAAGCATCCGGCTATAAAGCTTATGAGGAATTTAATTTCTATGAAATAACTGGTGATATGACAAACTGGCTAGCCAAGATAAAAATCCCTGCCATCAGCGTTCTTCTCACTAACCATGAGGATACTGAATGGGAT
>DATBWL010000043.1:0-2739 GCA_036514795.1 Minisyncoccota bacterium | reverse complement strand
TTAAGGGCATATTTGACTGCCGATAATTCTTTCATCTCTTCAAGCTTCTTATCGGCAAGCTCTTCTAAGGAGAATTGGTTATTTTCGTGTTTTTCTAACATAAATCAATTATATAACTAGGTTGTTTGATTAGTTCAAATCGAATCAAGGATGAATTTTTCGAGGCCGGTTGAAAAATCAATCAATCCCCTATGGGCGTCATGGTGAAGTGATACCAGTTTTGAAGAAAGATTTTTCAGTTCTTTTTCACTCCATTTCGCGCTCCTGCCTTGGATAATCATGGTTTTTATCTTCCAGAACAAGATGCCGGATAAAGCTTCGGGCGAAGTCTCCGTTTCTCTTAATTTTTGGAATTCCAACCACATATTTTTCTTATCCCTTCTTTCAAGCGGGTATGTAATGGCGAAAGCATTGGCTTTATCCTCCCTCTCTTTAGGGAAAATAAATTCTTTTATCTCTTTGGCATATTTGCTGAATTTATTGACTGTGTCTTTGGGCGCCTTTTTCTCAATAAAAACAAAAATATTTTCTGAATTCTTTAATGCCCCCAGGTGTTCCATTATGAATTCCTTGATCTCTATATTTTCCAAGATATTTTCTAAAATTAAAAACTGTTTGGATTCAAATAGCGAATTGCTTTTGGCCAAATTTTCAAATTTCTCTTTATCCCAAGAGACATCATTCATTTCAAGCTGGGAATCAAAAGGGCCTTCCTCGCCGGCAGGCAAGCGCGCAATTAGATCGCGCGCTTCGTCCCGCTTTTCAATATCATCGCCATAAAAAAAATAAATCATAACCTAAAACCAAGGATTCACTTCGTGCTGATACTTTGTATACTCTTCACCGTAATTCTGCGAAAGTAGTTTTTCTTGTTCTTTTAGAAAAATTCTCTTGGACAGAAAGTAAACAATTATGGAAAACAAGACTACAAAAATCGCATTATTCAAAAGACCAAAACCAATAGTCAGTAGGGCGAGCCCAAGGTGGGTGGGGCCGCGGGTTATGGCATAAGGGCCTTTTTTGAAATCGCTGACCATCAGTGTTTCCTTTTTAAGGCGCAGTCTGCCGGAGGTTCGCTGAGCCCAATATATGAGCAGGGGCGCAGCCAGCATGAGTATCAGGCCAAAATATTGCATATATTGAGGAATGATTTTAATGGCTAAAAATAAATCCAAAAACAGGCCGATTAATAGACCTAGAAGAAAAACCGAATAAGAGTGGGCTAAAACATGGTGAGTGGTTAATTTTTTATTCATAGCAAGAATATACCATAATGATTATTTTACCCCTAGAGCCTTTTGGCTCGGGCGAACTCGTTTCGAGTTTTAGCCCAACTCTCCCCGCCTAGACTCGCGCTAGTCGAGGCTGGCCCAGTTTGACCCAATAGAAACATTGGCCGAAAAGGGCAGGCGGGTCTCAATGGCGTTTTCCATGACTCTTTTAACGAGTTTGGCCGCACCCTTCACTTCTTCGTCTTTCGCCTCATAGATCAGTTCGTCGTGTACCTGAAGCAGGAGGTGAACTTTGCTCTCTAATTTTTCTTTCTTCAGTTCCTCGTCAACCTCTCTCATGGCAATCTTGATAATATCGGCGGCGGTACCCTGAAGCGGCGCGTTGATCGCCATTCGCTCAGCCATCGCGCGCACAAAAGGGATTTTGGACTTCAGTCCGGGGAAATAGCGTCTTCGCCCGTATAGAGTCTCCGTGTAGCCTCTCTCGGCGGATTCTTTTTTCGTCTTTTCAAAAAATTTTCTGATTTTGGGAAAAGTTTTGAAATAATTATCATAAAATTTTTGCGCTTCTTCTTTGGTTGCTTCTAAGTTGGCCTTTAGGGCATTTACTCCCATGCCGTATATGATCCCAAAGTTGATCACTTTCGCCTGGCGCCTCATATCATTTGTCACTTTGTCTTCCGGCACGCCAAAGACCAGTGAGGCGGTGGCAGAGTGGACATCGAGGCCTTTTTTAAAAATATTTATAAGATTTTCATCATCAGAGAAAAGCGCCATGATCCTCATCTCAATTTGAGAATAGTCGCAGGCGATCCATTTATGGCCGGGGCTCGCAATAAATCCTTTGCGGATCTCCTTGGCATAATCCCCGCGCGCCGGAATATTCTGCAAATTCGGATTGTTCGATGACATTCGCCCAGTCGTCGTGCCGGCTTGGTTTAGGGTTGTATGTAATCGATTATTTTCATCCACCATCTTCGGAATGACATCGACATAGGTGGAAACCAATTTCTGTAATTCCCGATATTCCAATATTTTTTCGATGATGGGGTGCTCGCCCTTCAATTTCTCGAGCTCCGACTCGCGAGTCGAGCGCGCTCCGCCGGTCGTCTTTTTCAAACCCTTGACCGCCAAGCCCATTTTATCAAAAAGCACTTCGGATAGCTGTTTGGGCGAATTAATATTGAATTCTGAACCAGACAACTTGTAGATTGATTGGGAAATTTTATCCAATTCTTTATGATACTTCTGACCTAATTTTTCTAGATAGGGCACATCGATCAAGATCCCCCGCGTCTGCGCCTGATCAATGATCGGGATCAGCGGTAACTCGATATCATGATAGATTTTATCTAATTTATTTTTTTTGAGATCACTTATGATTTTTTCCTTAGCTTCCTTAAAATCATTCGTACCGGCATAATCCAAAATATCATCCAATTTCGGCGTCGTCGTATCGGAATTTAAAAGCCAAAGCGCTATGCCCACTTTCTTCAACTCCTCCTCT
>DATBWL010000042.1:0-3400 GCA_036514795.1 Minisyncoccota bacterium | reverse complement strand
ACACAAACTGCCGTTCATTAACCCCAGCCTTGAGGCTGGGGTGCCAGACACACGCCAAACCCGGGCTTTAGCCCTGACGGCACAGCAATATGAAGTTATCCCTAACCTACTACCCACTGTTTTTTTGGTTGCGGCTAGGCCGCGCTATGATATATTTTCGGCGTTATCCGCGGATTCATTCTTCCGCCTCCTCTGTTTCTAATTCTTCTTCGCCCTCGGGTTCGTCTATTGATTCATCAATTGTATCATCAATGCCGGCAATGCCGGGAATTTCAATATCCCGCACATCTATTTTTCCCGTTACCACATCGGAAACAAGCCGCGTGCGGTATTCCTGTATGAGGGCGATTTCTCGCTCGGTGCGGGAGATGGCTTGGTCTAGGGCGGCGGTTTTGGTTTCGATGTAGGTGACGATTTGGGATTGTTCTGCAACTGTAGGAACTGGAATTATTGCGTCTTTGATTGCGCCTTGTGATAATCCAAAACGAGTGACTCCATTTGCGGAAACACGAAAATGGTCAGCTATTGGATCGGCAGTAATAGCTCTATATAAGTATTTGCTGGTTATTTCTTTTGTTGCTCGTATTAAAGCTAAATGATAAGCACAAACAACATTCATGTTCTCTGTAACAATTGCAGGAACGGCAATGTCCTTCCATGTTTCAGAGTCTTTTGTAATAACAATATCACCAGGGATAAGAGTAAAATTCTTTATTTCTTCTTCTGTTGCAGTAGCCTTCATAAAATTGAGAGATGAATTGATTTCTTGATTTTTATAAACATCAACATAATTACAAAGTTGAACCGGTAATTCACCCTCATGGGATTTTTTATCCACACCACTTGGCTTGACAGTTGCAATTGTTCGCAACCTCCTCACCTCCCAATGCTCCGGCACCTTTTGAAGAAATGATGAAGGATGGGGGATGAAGGATGAGTCGGGTCTTTTTTCCACCTTTAGCCTTCCGCCTTCATCCTTTATAACAATCTTTCCCGTTACCGCATCGTTGATGATCACCTGCTTCTGCTCTTTCAAGAGTTCAATCATCCGCTTTTTGGCCTTGATGAAGCGGGCAATCTGTGCGGTTTTGTAATCGAGGAATTTAACAATCTGGCGCTGTTCTTGTAACTGTGGTTTTGGAGTGAATATTTTCTTAAAGTCATCTATTCTTAAGCTTAATTGATCATCACAAATACCATAGGAATACCTATGAGATTCTTTTACGTATTTAGGGGAGCGAAATAAATAATGACAAAACCATTCATTCATCTCTACACGAGGATGAACAATGATATAGGCGGGACTAACAATTCCTTCATATTTTGAAGCACCAACTGCACCTTGCCACATTCTCATTTTGTTATAGGCAATATCACCTTGTTTTACGAGCTTGTACTTAGACTTATCCTCGTTCGATGAGTCTTTTTTGCTTGTATTTGAAATTAGTTCTTTTTGGCGGATTACACCTTTGGTTATGGTCACCGAAAGCAATTCCATTTTGGGATTATTTTTCTTGTTGCGCTCATAAAACAGGGCACGGTTTGGGTGTATCTCCCAATGCTTCGGCACATCCCCCAGCCACGCAACACCGGAGTCTTTATATTCGGGGTAGGGTTTCAGGTTCATTATTCGGCTTCTATTGTCCATTCTATAAGTTTTTGCCTTAGTTCTTCTTTACTTGGCAAATAAAGCTGATACTCTTTGGCGTGGATATTGGCATTCGCTGGAAGGGTAATTTCGACCAGGGCATCTCGTTTTTTCTGACAAAGAATAATTCCTACCGTTGGGTTTTCCTCTTTGGTTTTTACAAAACGGTCAAAATAATTGACATACATTTGCATTTGCCCCATATCCTGATGGGTCAGCTTGCCAATTTTTAAATCAATCAGAACATAACAGTGAAGCAATCTGTTGTAAAAAACCAGATCGACAAAGAAATGGTCTTCATCAAATGAAAACCTTTTTTGACGGGCTTCAAACAGGAACCCTTTGCCAATCTCAAGCAGGAAATGCTCAAGTTTATCAATAATGGCTGTTTCCAAATCTGATTCGGAGTATCGCGATTTTTCATCAAGCCCTAAGAATTCCAACACATAAGGATTTTTAAGCATGTCTTGCGGTTTAGAAATTACTTGTCCTTCTCTTGCAAGTTTTATAACGCCCTCTTTGTCACGGCTTAAGGCCAATCGTTCATACAAACCGGAGTTAAACTGACGGGTGAGTTCCGGCAGGGTCCAGCTATTTTCTGCCGCTTCAATTTCATAAAATCTGCGGGCGTCGGCATCTTTAATGCCAATCAGAAAAACATATTGTGACCAGCTAACTTGAAAGGGTTGACTCATTTCTAAAGATTTGGCAGACGTCGTCTGCCGAATCTGATCCAGGCGATCTTTGTAGACTAGATAAAATTTACGCATATTCCGTAAATTGCGCTCTGAGAATCCTGCCCCAAATTCATCACATAATTTCTCTGCTAATTCTTGTAAAAGCTGTTTGCCATATTCTGCCCTTGTTGAGCCCTTTTGTTCTTCTTCAACAATCCTGTGGCCAATCTCAAAATTGGTAAGTACCTGGAGTGTATTTACATTTCGGACAACCATAGAGCGGGCTGTTGTTATCAGCTTCCGAATATCTTCAAAAAAACCGCCTGAGTCTTTGGCGGAAGGATAAGGGATGAAAGATGAAGGAGGAGAAGAATCGTTCATTTTCTACCTCTCGATTTAACATTTTTGACGCATGTTACAAGAATGGCAATCAGTTCATTTGCCTCATTTTTTAACTTTCCAATTTCATCCTTCATCCTTCCGCCCTCATCCTTCATCCTTCTTGTTTCATCCCTTAAAATATTTCCTTCCTCAACGAGTTCAAGCCAATACAGGGTTTCTTCAAGTTCCTGTAAGCCACCTTCAATTTTGCTGATAAATTCAGCGTCTGATCTAGCGCGACTAGCTTCCCTATAATGTGCACCAACAGATGTTCCTGACCGCAAAAATTGTTTCCCAATAATTTGAGCCTCTATTGTTTTCGGCATCTGTGAATAAAGCCTTATGATAGAAAGAGCAAATAATTTCGTTCTTTGTTTTAAATCACTCATCCTTCATCCTTCCTCCTTCATCCTTCATCCTTTATCCTTTATTTTCCAGCCGCAAACGCGCCAGGCGCACCGCCTCATGCAGTTTCTTTTCGAGCTGTTCTTTGGGCAGGGCTTCTGTCCAGTAGGACGAGACTTTGATGCCGCTTTTTTCCAGATCCAATAGATTCAAGGTCTTTCTCCTGGTAGGTCTCTTTCAGCCCCAGAAAATCGAGAAAATATGGGTCACGAAATACCAGGTCGGGGGTGAGCTTGTCTTCTTCCCTTAACTGTTGAAGCTCAAGTTTTGCCAGTTCTTCCGGTTTGGT
>DATBWL010000041.1:0-4372 GCA_036514795.1 Minisyncoccota bacterium | reverse complement strand
CCAACATCGTCAAATATCGCCCGCCGGATAATCGCGATCCGAGCCCCGAAGAAAAAAGTTCTTGCCGGGCCTGGCTCATCGAAGAACTAAATCTGATCCAGCCGAAACTAATCATCTTTTTGGGCCGACACGCCATGAATGACTTTTTTCCGACGGAGAAAATATCAGAAGTGCACGGCAAGCTCTTGATCAAAAAACCCGCCCGACTGAACGATATCAGTCGTTCGGGCGGGTTCAAAGGGATTTCCACAAAACATTTCTTCCCTCTCTATCATCCCGCGGCCGCGCTCTACAACGGCGGCCTTAGAGAGACCTTGATGGACGACTTCAAAAAAATCCCACTAATTTTAAAGAAGATAAATAACGAGAAATAAATATACATTAAGCTACGATCGTGGCTTAAAACTAAATTAGCCTTCTGCTTCATGCAGGCAGACATCGCAAGATTCACAGATTTTCTTATTGCCCCAAAATACATCCAAGGCTTTCACCAAAGGAAGAACTGAAAGGAAAAAACGCAGATCAACCACGCGTCTTAGCCAAACCGAAAAAATGCCATAAAAACGCAAACGGCCAACTATGGCCGCGGCCCAATTGGGAGAGACCGGGATAATGTAAGCCACCTTATGGGGATTATAAACCTCCATCTTTCCCCCCAAAAGATGTTTGCAAATATTTCTCGCAACATAAGAACCGTCATGGATGGCGGTCTGAGCGAGGCCCGCATAAGGGGTTGCGGCCGCGTCCCCGATAACGAAAATATCTTTCAGGCCTTTGGGCCCTTCGACTGCGCTCAGGGCAGGCTGTAAATACTCGTCCACGATCACTCTTCCCTTTTTATCAAGCTCGAGGCCCCCTATCTGGCTATATATTGAATTAGTCTTGGCGCCGGCCGTCCAGATGACGGTCTTAGTCTTTAGCGTCATGTCCTTCAAAAAAACTTGCTCAATGTCTTCCCTCATCACGGCGCGATTGAGAAATACATTGACTCCGCAGCGTCTAAGCTCACCCAAAATTCTTTTAGAAACATCTTCCGGCATCATTGGCATCACCCGGCCGGCGGCTTCGATCAAATCAATCGTGATGAGTGACGGATCAATCTTGTGGCTTCGGGCGATTTTTTGCATGTAGAAAGAGAGTTCTCCGGCCAGTTCCACCCCGGTCGCGCCACCACCGACGATCAAAATGTGGAGACTGGAAACCGCTTCTTCTTTGGTGGCAACGAGATGGCTTTCAAAAAGCTCGTGCAGGTGGCGTTTCAGTTTAAGAGCTTCATTGATGGATTTGAAACTGAAAGCCAATTCCTTTAATCCTTCTATGTTGAAATAAGCCGTCTCGGAGCCTAAAGAGAGAATCAAAACATCAAAGCTGTAGTTTGAACCGCTCTCGCCTTTGAGATTTTTTTTAACCAAATCCGCGCCAATGATCTTATCTTTAATTACTTCCACATTTTTCCCGTCAAATATTTCATCTAAAGGCATGCAAACCTCAAGCGGACTTTTGCCTGTCGCTATTTTATAAAGCGACGGATAATATTCAAAATGACGCCTGTCTGAAATCAGAATAATCTTCGAATCCTTAGGTAAATTTCGAGAGAGATCCAAAGCGGCGCGAATACCGCCGAAACCACCGCCGACTATGACAATCTTTTTAAGCATAACGACATTTTAACAGACTAATCGACTATTTTAAAGCCGGATGAGGTGACTGCTTTCCCCGAGAAAATAACGAACGAAAGAAAAGATGACAAAACTATAATACCGCCTAAGCCTAGCGCCCAAGGAAAGAGTGGCCTAGTGCCATCAGGTAGGCTATTTACGACCGATGCTGAAAGATCTACACCTTTAATTTCGGAACTTGCGGGAATATCCACTGGTTTAGATATATTCATGACACTGGCTGCGATCGGAGCCGCTTTGTTAACATAAGAACTCTCAGTAAAAGCTACTTTCTCTGTTTTAATCGGCTTGACTTCTTTAGTCTCTGTCACTTTTCCGAAGCTGAATGCTGTTTCGCCTGAAGGATAAAGTAGTCTAATATCCTTTTCATTAGGATAAAATTGGGTGATCCTGGCAGCGAGCACTATTTTACCGCCGGAAAGTAACACTGTTTCCTTTGGAATTACAAATCTTTTATCGCCAGCTTGTAAAATCCACCCAGAAAAATCTATCTGGTGAGTAGCTTTATTGTGAATTTCCACGGAACCGTCAGATAAAATTTTAGAGATATTTATCGGATTTTCATCAACTTTGATTTTAGCCGAAACTTTGATCGGCTTAGATTTCTCATCTTTAAAATAATTGAAGGTGATCATATAAGAACCAGGAAATTGATAAATGTAATTGAAAGGATTATTGTCTTTGGTTTCCGTCACTTCCCCGTTGCCGAAATTCCAGACATACCGGCCTGCCTCGCCGTTAGCTCCGAGCTCAAAACTAGAACCGGCAACTGCATAATCGGGCGAATTTATTTTAAAAGAAATTTTCGGTATTTTGGGAATTATAACTTTCGGGGTTATGTTTGTAGAAGAAGAACTGCTACTGCTTCCAGAACCGCCGCCGCCTGATGATCCGCCTCCGGAGGAATCATCGTTTGAGTCGTCCTCCTCGGCCGGTGGCTCGGCAGAGGATTTATTTACCTCACCCGGCGTCGGCAGTGCGGTGATGAAATTATCCCCATTTTTCTGCAAGCTCCTTTCGTCCCCTGCTCCGCCCATATCCGAAGTGTAAGAAATCTGATCAATGATATTATCATCAGCATCTTTCAACGCAATATCTTCTCCTGTGTTGGAAAGAGAGAAAGCGCTGTCAAAAATGAGCCCTTGAAATTCCGGCCAATCCACTGAAAATTGAGCCGCGTCGGCGGCAATAACAGCAAAACCGCCGGCGGGAACAGTGGGGACACCAATGGAAGTAATTCCATGATTGGTTTCATTTTCAAATAATTTAAGGCCGGTTAAATCAACATCTCCTGTCCCGGCGTTGTAAACTTCCACCCATTCCCGGCCGTCATCTGTGCCAGAAACATCGTACATAATTTCATTGATAAAAATATTCAGAGATTCAGTCGGCGTTTCTTCGTCATCCGGCGGAGGTGGCGGAACTTCTATCGGATAGGTCATAAAGGTGACAATATTGTCGTCTTTGTCCAGCAATTGCACGGTCGCTCCATCATTATTTAAAGAAAAAGTCGAGTCAAGAACTGAACCAGAGAAACTGGGATTATCTGCCATGTATGTGGCAGCATTGTCGGCCAGAATAAGAAAACTTGAAGGCGCGATGACCGGCGAGCCAGTCGAACCATTTTTGGGCGGGAGATTTATGGCGTGCTTGGTGGCGCTTCCCCCATCGATAAACTTATAGCCGGTGATATCAACCGGATCAGTGCCGATATTTTCTATTTTGATGTATTCATGTCCGTCATCGGTGCCAGGGAAATCGTACATGATTTCAGAAATTTTAAGCGTGCCGGTATCAGCCAGTGAGACATTACCGAATCCAAAAAACACCAGAACAATAAAATACAAATATTTATTCATATTAATATTTTCTTATTTTAATAATCCTAACTTCTCTATGGTTTTTCGATGTTCCTTAAGAGCTCGGGCTCCCCGGCTGACCGTCGTAAGTCCGACGCTGAAACGTTTGGCGATCTCGCGCTGATTCTTGCCTTCCAACAAGAGCTTCAAAATTTGGATCCTGGTGCTGATTTCATTTATTTCAGCCAGACTCAAGAGATAGTCAATAAATTCTTCCGAGATGTTCCGCTTGGCCGCGGTTTTAAACAATTGCACCAGCTCCCTCTTATATTTAAGATCAATGCTTTGTTTCATCGTACTAGTACATTGTAACATAACAAAAATCCCCGACAAGGCGGGGCTGTGGAAAACTCCTTATATTCTACTAACTTATTGAGGTCACGATGTTAGTAGAAAGGACAAATTGATAAAAGAGATTATTGCAAGATTTGGCGGAGAACGTCTTCGGGGACTTCTTTGGGTTTGTGAGGGGCAGGAGATGGAGGTGCAGATTGGGGTTTAGGAACCGAAGTAATCTGTGGAGCCTGTCCCGTAGCAGTTGGCGAGACGCCAGCTTGGTACGGGACGACTTTGGCCAAAAGATCTCTTAGAGCAGAAGTATTCTTCTCCGAAGGTCCCTTGTCAATTCTAGTATTGAACGAATTAATCGGTATTGTTTTAGTTTCTGGGGGCCCACCTGCAGCGCTTTGCGTAGCATTGCGGTCAGGCTTTTTTAAATCAGCTAAAGAAACAACTCTCGGCGGAACTATTGGTTTGGGTTCAAAATGCGACGGCGGGGTCACGGGTCGCGGAGTTATTACTTTAACTTGCCCCGAGTCTCGTCGAGGGGGCAAA
>DATBWL010000040.1:0-3601 GCA_036514795.1 Minisyncoccota bacterium | reverse complement strand
GCAGGACTAGAGCAAGTTATGAGCCAAATTACCGAGATTCAAGAAATTTTACCAGCGGATGAATCCAAGCTTGATGTTTCCAAATTCAGCGATAAAACCAGAAAATTTCTTTTAATTGCCGCGGTTGCGATCAGCACGACTTTTGCCGCCCTGATACCCAAAGAGTCCGGCGCCCAGACTTATCAGCCCCAGCCTTCGGTTTTCGGATCCAATATTCCGACTACGACCGTTAATATTTATAACAACGGTCCTCAAGGTGGATATAATGGACCGACCTACAATGAGCAGAGAGACCATCAAAAGGTGGAAGCCGCCGCAAACATTTTCTATCAGATTTTCAGATTTATTGGTCACAATAAAATAGACAAAAAACATCATCCTAAACAACCACCACAACAGCCGACTAATACCTATACAGGCCCAAGATAATAAATTAAAAAACTCTCTGGATTCAGAGAGTTTTTTAATTGCCACCCAGGATTTTGAGAGCTTCTTTGACGCGGCCGGAGGTGTCGGTGATAGAGGCCGGAACTTTTCTCAATGCGTCTCTGGCTTCATTCTGCGAATAGCCCAGAGACTGGAGGGCCAAGGTGGCATCAAGCTCGCCAGAAAGCTCGCCGTATTCAGCTTTGTGGCCGAGAGCGGAAAGCTTGTCGCGCAGTTCTAGGACTATTTTCTCCGCGGTTTTTCGCCCGACACCGGAGACTTTGGTCAAGTAAGAATTATCTCCCGAGGCGATGGCTTTTTTCAAAGTCTCAATTGAGGCGACTCCAATGATGCCGAGTGCCGACTTTGGGCCGATACCTGAGATGCCTATCAGCATTTCAAAAAATTCCAGTTCTGACTGGTCGAGGAAGCCGTAAAGGTCCAGCGCGTCTTCGCGGACATGAAGGTGCGTGAAGAGAGAAATATCCTCCTGCTTGATTTTGGCCAAGGTGTCCGCCGAGATGCCGACTTTATAACCCAAGCCGCCGACATCAACGACGACAAACTTGTCGGTTTTAAGCAAAATTTTCCCTGAAACTTTGGCAATCATGGTTAAATCATAGCAAAATAAGGGCTTTTAAACTATTGACTTTTTTTGTGTTTCGTGATACACTACTCTTAGTTAAATAAAGGCCAAGGATTTGCCTAAAAAATCCATAGTTCTTAAACAATTTAAATTCATAAGCCAATGGTACGTGAATTATCTGTTCATCAAGAGCACGAGGTGCTCCTGAAACTCGAGCAAGCGGGACTCGACAAATCTCTCGCGCAATCAATTATTAATTCGCCAGGCAATGCTTTGGCAAAATCAATGATTGGATCAATAACAAAAATATCCGCAGAAGAGCCAAAATCTTCGGGCCGAAAAGCGTTTGAACTGGAAGTTGATGGCACCAAAATTTTGGAACAGTTGATCGCGGACGGGAAATATGACTGGAAAAACCCCGACATCAAGGAGAAAAACTTTCCAATCAAAGACAAAACCAAACGCATGGCTACCATCGAGCTTTTCCATTTCGGTTTTGACATCTCTTCAGAGAGCGCAGTCAAAGCAATGGAGAAAGAAGGTTTCCGCCCCGCAACGATTGAAGAACTTTTAGCGCTCGGAGCTAAACACCCCGAACTTCAAAAGGAATTTCCAATCATTGCCTTAGGTTCAGTCTGGAAGAACTTCGATGGCTACCGCGGTGTGCCCGAGCTGTACTGGGACGATTCCGAGCGCGACCTGCGCCTCAACGACTGGGCTGGTGGCTGGCGTGGCCGCTATCGGTTCGCTGGTGTCCGCAATAATACTTAAGTAATTAAGACCTTAGTTTAAGTCTTGATTCCTTAAAATCTTAACCCCGCTTGTTAAAAACAAGCGGGGTTTTTTATGCAGTCCTGCGTCAAGGACCGTCCTTGACGCAAATCAAGTAAAAACCAAGATACCCTCTGGCTTTTGCAAGAAATTATTTCCAGTTTTCATTTCATGTCTACTAACGGGACGATCGGCCAGATAGTAGACAATCGTAGTATTTTTGAAAGAGAAGTTGAAACTCAGTTTGCATCCTGATAAGGTTTTCATCAAAACTTTGTCTTCCGGCGTAGACTTCCTGGGCTGGGTGCATTTTCCTCATCATCGGGTATTGCGGACGGCGACGAAGAGAAAGATGATCAGGAGAATTAAAGAGAATCCGTCTGAACAGACAATCCGGTCGTATTTGGGAATGATGGGGCATGGGAATACTTGGAAAATAAAAAAATTTGCCATATTACGATATATTTGTTAATATTTTTGATATGCCCATAACCCAATCAGCTAAAAAGGCCCTAAGAGGATCAAAGAGGAAGAAAGTCCAAAATGACCGACGAATGAAGGTGATGAAGGACGCTATCAAGAAAATCGAGAAGCTTGTAAAGGCAGGCTCTAAAGATGATGCCAAGAAGGCCCTCTCGGCCGCTTATCAGGCGATCGACAAGGCCGCCAAGATCAATGTCATCAACCGAAACAATGCCGCTCGCAAGAAATCTCGGCTATCTCGTTTAACGAAATAGCGAGTTTATCAAGTTCGTAAAGTAGAAAGTAATCAAGAAACTTTATAAACTTTTGACTTTATAACCTTAAGAACTAATCCATGTCTCACCTACTAGAATTTTTCGGCACAGAGTGCCCGCATTGTATTGATATGAAACCCCTTATTGCCAAACTGGAAAAAGAAGAAGGGGTAAAAGTTGATTCATATGAAGTTTGGCACAACGAAGATAATGCCAAAAAACTGGAAGAATATGATCAGGATCTTTGCGGGGGAGTGCCTTTTTTCTACAATACTAAAAATAAGAAATTCATCTGCGGTGAAGCTTCATACGAGGAATTGAAAGACTGGGCCGAAGGTACTGGAAGCGCCAAAGATTAAGCAGAAATAATTTTTTTCGTTTGCGTGGCTATAAAAAGAATAAGACCTAAAAGGACAATTAGGCCACTTGCGGCGAGCGCAGTTGAGCTATTGAAATATTGCCAGAGATATCCGCCTATGATGCCGGCCGCGAGCGAGCCGAAGCCCGAGATGCCATTTAAATATCCATAAGCGGAAGACCGGTGCTCTGGCGTTGTAAGATTGGCCGTGTAAGATCGATGAATGCCGTCGGTCAACGCGCCGAACAGGCCTATCAACAAAAATCCAAAAATTAAGCTTATGGCAGAATTTGTGTATATCAAAACCATATAACCCAATATTAATAAAATATAACCCAAGATTATCACCCGGCTGTCGCCCCATTTGTCGGCCGCCCGGCCGGCTAAGTAAGAAAATATTGTGAAAGAAATATTATAGACCATGTAATAAAGCGGGATATACGCGATAATCATTCCTAAATCTTGAGTTTTGAGCAAAAGCACCGCCACCGGCAAACTACCAGCGGAGAGAATAAAGACGGAAAAGATATAAATCTTGAAGCGGTTGGAAAAATCTTTAAGCCGGGAGAGCTTAAAATCGCCGTTGCGCGCCACCGGCATTGCCGCCGCCGGGTCAAGCCCGCCGGCGTCCCGTGGCGCGCAGCGCATGGATATTCACCTCTCCCAGGGGGAGAGGCCGAAAGGAAAACTTTTTAAAATAAAAAAGGCGACCAGTGGGCCTAA
>DATBWL010000039.1:0-3045 GCA_036514795.1 Minisyncoccota bacterium | reverse complement strand
ATCCTTTCTCAGGATAAGGCACTTAAATTCCTTATTTGCGTATGTTTTTTTCACAATCTTAACTTTACGCTTACTGATGTTGTCCCAATAGGCTTTCAGCATGAGGCTAACCAGTTCTTTTTCATCCCGGCTACCTTTTATTATTTTCTGTCCGTCCTTTGGTGCGTAGAAGATTTTTACCTCCTTCTCACGATTGTATCTGAGGATGATTCCAAATTTATCGTTTGAATCATCGGAAAGATCAATCATCTTTTCCGGTATTTCAATGCCGGGAACAAGCTTTGCATAAGCAGAATCAGTTGTGGCGGTTTGGGCTGAGGCGGAATAAAAAATCGCCATCAAGGCGATAGCTACGGGAATGATTTTTTTCATAAAAAGGGGATTTAGGGTGAATATTATATTGTTGAAAGAACGGGTCGGAGTTCGATCATAGCATAAACATTAGCTTCGTCAAAATAAAAAAGCCCCCTACTAAATTTCGGGGGCTTAATCCTGACCTATCAGGCTTACGGTATTTTAATCCTTGAGGCTGGCTTCGATGACGGCCAGCTTCAATTTTTCCTTATCTTTCAAATAATCTTGATAAATACCTGAATTGGAGCCACGCCGGCTCTTCATTTTCTTTTTCATGACTTTTTCAGCCATCTCCAGAGTTTTTTCTAGTTCTTCTCTTTTTTTCTTAGAGTGCAGGAGTTCTTCCTTTTTCTCTTTTTTGAGGGTTTTGTTTGCCTCTTTGAGTTTCGTATATTTTGCCTCCAAGGCGCGATAATTGGTGTCCTGTACAGCAAACATCGGACATACCTTTTGTTGAAGCGTTATCCCTTTTGCAAATGATATTATGGGCGCATAACGTAGCCCTGTCAGTGCCAGGCCTGCTCCGGAACAAATGAGAAATAAGTAAAGAATGATCTTTTTCTTCATGGGATTATTTTATTATGCCTGCCTGCGCAGGCAGGTGTTTTTATTTCAAGTTGCGGTCTAGTGGAGATATTACCATGATTGTGTATAAATGTCAAGTTAAAAGCCCAAATAAAGTGATGATTTTTATGATATTATTTAAATATGAAAGGGGAGAAACAAGTAGTGACCAGGTTTGCACCGAGCCCGACGGGGTATCTGCATATCGGCGGATACAGGACGGCGATTTTTGCCTATTTATATGCCAAGCATAACGGAGGAAAATTCATCTTAAGAATCGAGGATACAGACAAGGAGCGTAATAAAAAAGAATATGAAGATAATATTTTGGAAAGCCTCAAATGGATCGGCCTTGAATACGATAAATTTTACCGGCAGTCGGAAAATATCGAAAGGCACAAGGAAGTCATCCGCGAACTTATAAAAAAAGGAAATGCCTACATTTCCAAAGAAGAGGCCAAGGATGGCTCTGGAGCCATCAAAGAAATCGTCCGCTTTAAGAATCCAAATAAGGTCGTCAAAATTCACGACTTGATCAAAGGAACCGTCGTGATTGATACGACTGACCTTGGAGATTTTGTCATAGCCAGGAATGTCGATGATCCGCTTTATCATCTAGCAGTTGTCATCGACGACTGGGACGAAGGCGTCACTCATGTCATCCGCGGAGACGAGCATCTTTCAAATACGCCACGGCAGATATTAATGCTTGAAGCGCTGGGCGCTCCCATTCCAGCATATGCCCACATCCCCTTGATCTTGGGCGAAGATAGATCGAAACTATCGAAACGTAAAGGCGCCCTGCCTTTGACTGCATATCGCGATTTGGGCTATCTACCGGAAGCGATGTTGAATGCGGCAGTACTCATAGGTTGGAATCCTGGAGGCGAACAGGAAATATTCTCTAAACAAGAGTTAATAAAAACTTTTGACCTGGCCAAAGTCCACAAAAGCGGAGCAGTTTTCAACCCAATTAAGCTCGATTGGATCAATAAAGAGCATTTGAAGCACCTATCTCAAGAAGTAGTCGAATCAGAAGTGGCCAAGAGAATTTCTAATCCTCAATTGATTCCTATTGTCCTAGACAGGATTAATAAATGGAGCGATATCGATGAATTGATCAAAAGCGGGGAATTAGACTGGGCTTCTAAACAGCCAAACTATGATAAGGAAGGACTGTTTTGGAAAAAACTAAAAGATAGCACCAATAGGTTTATTACTACAAAAGAATATATTGAGAAAGCTATAGAACTTTTGAATTCTATTCCAGAATCAGATTTCAACCACAATGCTGTTAAACAGGCCCTCTGGAATTATGCTGAAGAGAAGGGGAGAGGGGAGGTTTTATGGCCTATTCGTTTTGCCCTTTCGGGCCTAGAAAAATCACCCGATCCCTTCACCCTTTCTTCTATTTTGGGAAAAAAAGAAACGATGAAAAGACTCGACATCGCGATAAAAAAATTATCAAAATGATTCGAAATATTAAAACAAAAAAATTTATCGTATTAATTTTGGGGCTGTCGCTCATCTTTTCTGCGAGCCTAGTCTCGGCCCAATCCGCTTCTCAATTAAAAGATAAGATCAGTGACCGCAATGCTGAAATTGCCAAATTGGAAAAACAAATAAAAGAATATCAGAAGCAACTGGATGATCTGGGCGGCCAGGCCAACAGCTTGAAAGTTCAGCTGGCTAAGCTGGATCTGACCAACAAAAAATTGCTGGCTGACATCAAGGTCACCGAAAATAAAATTTCGGCTACCAGTTTGACCATAGAAAGACTCTCTTTGGATATTGGCAACAAGGAAGAAAAGATCGACCAAGATAAGCAAATCATTGCCAAAAGCTTGAGGCAGATCAATGAAATTGATTTGTCGAGCATTGTCCAAAATTTATTGTCTCAAGATACACTATCCGAGATCTGGAATGAAGTGGAAGCGCTTAAAAGTCTCCAGGCCAAATTAAACGAGCAAATTGATGAGCTAAAAACGATCAAGGCCGACTTAGAAGACAACAAAGAAGAAGCCGAAGCTGCTAAACACGAACTCGTTTCTCTAAAGAATGAATTGGGTGACCAGAAAAAAATTAATGATCAAAATACAGCAGAAAAGAATAAATTATTGAAAGCGA
>DATBWL010000038.1:0-8374 GCA_036514795.1 Minisyncoccota bacterium | reverse complement strand
GGAGGCTCCGATACAAATAGTAGAAGGTGTCGCTGAAACTGTCAGCGTGGGTATTGAATTGACTGTTATAGAAACGGAGTCTACCCCCGTACAGCCATTCGCATCAGTACCAGTGACCGAGTAACTTTGATTACTAATCGGGCTAACCACGATAGAACTCGTGGATGCACCTGTGCTCCAAACATAAGTAGAAGCGCCACTCCCTGTTAAGGTCGTAGAACTTCCGTTACAAATGGTTGCCGGTGCTGCCGAAGCGGCAACAGAAATAGTGCCGCACACGGTGATCATGGAATCCCTTCCTGTAGGAGGAAGCGTTACCAAGACCATACCCGTAGCCGAGTCCATAATAGTCGCCTTGAAGTAATACACTGTTCCCGAATCCGCTCCATTCAAAAGAAAGGAGAGCTGCGTATTAGCAGCGGTCGTATCCGTGAACTTTTGCGTTGCATTAGAATCCATCGGGATCCATTGCTTGGACCACTGGAACAAGACATAAGCCGTGCCCAGGTTGTCGTTTTCTTCGTAGACAATGGTGTTGTTACTAGCCGAAACTTTGAAATAAGACGTTTGTGCGATTGCCATTGTGCTCATCAAGAGCCCAATCAGGCATAGATAGATTGATTTTCTCATTTTTTCTAGAGTTTTTGTTTATTAATGTACTTTTTTTTATTGATATTTTCTGGGCTTAATTATACATATATAGTATAGAAAGTCAATATTGACGATGCCTTTTGTGATGTTGTTTTAAAAATTGATAAAAAAAACCCCTCCATTTACTGAAGGGGCCTTTGTCTAAAATAAACCAATGCTATTGCAATTCAACTTTCCCTGCTCCGATGAGCCGCGTGCCATCCTCATTGACCATGCGATACAGATATATACCCGAGGGCAAATCCATACGCTCGATCGTTGTCGGTCCGGCTTCAAAGTGCAGCGTCCTGATCTCTTGTCCTACGCTGTTAAAAAGCGTCATCGTTCCGGCCGTGTTCGATTCAACGGTAAAGTTGCTCGTAGCCGGATTAGGAAATAAATTAAATACTATTTTCCCGTCCAATTCATGGACAGCAGTCGTGTTCACTGTGCAGGTCTCCACATTCGTAGAATCCAACGGAGTTGAATTGTACGTGATGGAAAGTTCCACAAAATAACTCACGATCGTGTCAGGCGCCACCATGTAAGATGCGAGGTTAATCGAATCCAGCACAGTTGCTCCGTTGGTCGAAGTCCTTGTTACGGGAATGATCACACCGTAAGTTGGCAGATAAGACGAAGAAAAATTCGCCAGAGTGTCCACCCGACCCTTTATTGCCATCGTAGCATTGTTGTCGCGCCAAAAGTAAAACTTCTTAGTCATACACGACATGCTAAATTCAACAATCGAAGCCATGGGCACGAACACTGTCGTAGCGTAGTAAGAAGCGTTACCGCTTGGATAAAACGTCACAGTGCCAGCCAGCGCATCGAAGACAAAAAATTTGAAACGATACTGCACACCGGAGAGTAGATTATCGCGGACGAAAACTAATTGATCGGCCGGCATAGTCGCCACATACTGAACCATTGTCGTATCAAACATCGAAGCCGAAGCTTTTCCGATTTGAAACCCGACTTGGTCAAATGGGCTGGTACTGCCAACATAATCAAAGTAAGCCGCAACGCTGTCTACTCCGACTGTGTAAAATGCCATCAAGCCGGTGATGGAGAGCACGGAAGGATCGCTTCCTTTCTGCATAGCTTTCCAGGCCAGGGCTTTCTGGTGATTCGTTTCCATGAGAATAATTTCTTCTTTCGAAAATAAATTATTCGCCACGCATTCTTTCAGAGAATACTTTACATGATTTCCCAGGGAAAGATAATGTTTCTCCCCTGCCATTGTTGCACTTGCCATTACTGTAACGGCAAGAGCGAAAAATAGTACTTTTTTCATTTGTTATTTGGTTTTTTTGTTTGAAATGAACTCGTTTATTTACTGCTCCTAATTATACATATAATAGCTAATCTGTCAACCCCGTAGCAGAGCTTCGCTTCACTACAGGGTCAAGCATAGAAAAAACCTCGCTTTCACGAGGTTTTTTCATTTTCTAGTTTTGTGCCTATAAGCCGAATTCTGTTCCGCCGGCTGGCGGAGATAGTTATTTATCTGGGCCCGATGTTGCCATCGAGCTCTAGCGGCACCCTCCTTCGCTAAAGCTTCGGAAGGGTAAACTTCCCCACTCTAACGTTGAGTACGGCCTTGCACAGGGGTAAGGATTTAGCCGTTTCACTAAAACATTCGCATAGCGAATGTTCGTGCGAACAAAATGCAAAGCATTTTGTTTTAGCACCCACATTACCGTGGCATTATTCCTCTTGCGAGGAATCTTCTCAGCTTTCGCTTCGAAGCGTCTCTGCTCGCACCTCTTGGATTGCTCCAGACGGGAATTACCCGCTACCTTTGTTTATTTAAAAACTCTGTGTTCGGACTTTCCTCACCGATTTTGCCCGCCGAAGGTGGCTGCAAAATCGAGTGTCCTGAGCGAAGTCGAAGGACTGTTCCTCGACAGGCTCGGGACGCTCAATTTTGTTTCTACCTACGGCAGACAAAATTGGCGCAACTATCCAGCACAAAACTAATGGCATTGTATGACAAATGTTTGATCTTGGCAAGCCCCCATTGACAAGTATTTTTTGATGTGATAAGATACGAATATCGATTAGAAGTAATAAAACGCTGGGGCTTTTTAGTTTTCGGCGAAATTATAAAAATATTATGAAAAACATTAATAAAAGTTTAATAATTATCGGTTCTATGGTCGTCATCTTCGGCTTGGTTTTTGCCCCTACCGCCTTGGCCGCCGGCGGACCGCCAGTAATCCTGGTGGCTCCAACCATCTCAAATGTGGCTGTCAGCAACATCACACAGACTTCGGCTGATCTTTCTGCTGATGTCAATCAAAACGGCATCAATGGTTCAGCTTGGCTTGACACTTCTGGTGGCTCTTGCACTTCACAATGCGGAATGCAAATGGGCTTTAGTGGAACCTCAACCATTACTTATACTTTGACTGGCCTTACTGCCAACACCTCCTATTCATTCACAGCCAGCGCTATGAATGGTACCTTTGTTACTTCTCTACCTGTTAACTTCACGACTGCATCCGCTCCAGCTCCTGTCGCTCCAACTCTCTCTGGAGTCTCCGCAACAGCTGTCACGACCACGACTGCAACTTTGAATGGTACTGTGAATCCAAACGGCACTCCGACCGCAGCTTGGTTTGATACTTCTGGTGGTGCTTGCACTTCCGGTTGCGGCAATCAAGGTGGCATCAACTCTACAACTGCTTTGACTTACGTTTTGACCGGACTGACTCCAAATACTGCTTATTCATTTCAGATGTTAGCACTAAACTCCGGCGGACCAACTCAAAGCTCTGTGATCAATTTCACGACTCAGTCTGTTGCTTCCCCTACTGCTCCAATTATTTCTGGAGTCTCGGCTTCAGCGATCACTACGACTACTGCCACATTAAACGGTACTGTTAATCCTAACGGATCAGCTACTTCAGCTTGGTTTGATACTTCCGGCGGTAACTGCACTTCTAACTGCGGTAATGTCGGTGGCATCAACTCTACAACTGCTTTGACTTACGTTTTGACCGGCCTTACTCCAAATACTCCTTATTCATTCCAGATGTTAGCTTTGAACTCTGGTGGACCGGCCCAGAGCTCTGTGATTAATTTCACGACTGCGCCTATCGGCGGTGGTGGATTGCCAATTATGACCACTACTTTTGAATCTAGTGTTACAAAAAATTCCGCAGTTCTAAACGGTGATTGGGATGCCAACGGTGCCTCTGTGACTGTTTGGTTCGAATGGGGTCCAACTGTTGCCTTAGGCACTGCGACCTCCCCTGTCGTTCAAGGTATCGGAAACGGCTCAACTAGCGACGGCATTGCCGGTTTAAATCCAAGCACTGTCTATTATTTCCGAATCGTCGGCCAAAATTCTAATGGTACTACACAAGGTTCTATCATGCCTTTCACAACTTCATCTGCTTCGGGTGGCGGAGGCGGGGGCAGCGGAGGCGGAGGTAGCTCTGGTCCTTCTGTTACGACTAAAGATGCGACTGGTATCACTGCCGGGTCTGCAACTCTTAATGGTTATATCACTCCAAAGAATGCGACTGCACGATGGTTCCAGTGGGGGACAAGTGCTTCGACTTTGACCAACAACACTACCTCAGTCAACATAGTTAATGCTGGAGATGTCAGCGATGTCATCACCGGACTACAGCCAAATACGACTTACTTCTTCCGCCTTGCCGCTTCAAACAGCAACGGCACAGTCAATGGACAAACATTGAGCTTCAAAACTCCTGAGGGTAACCCTCTTAAGGCCATCACTTCTCTGGCTTCAACCGTCGGTCAGACTACTGCCAAGATTAACGGCTTGGTCTTGAATGCCGGCGCAAGCTCAGATGTCTGGTTCGAATACGGCAGGACTGCATCGCTCGGCTATTCTACGGTCGTAAAATCTGCCTCCGGCGCGACCGCCAATGTCTCCAATGTCTTGGGTAATCTAAGTCCGAATATAATTTATTTCTTCAGAATCGTCGCTAAGAATTCAATTGGCGAGATTAAAGGAGAAATCAAGATCTTCAAGACTCTATCCACTACTGTAGCTCCTGTGACTATCGATGAAAATACAGACAACTCCGATAACCAAAATCTTGTTTCCTTAAAAATAGAAGCTGCTCCTCTAGTTGTCGCTCCAAGTGATAATGTGAACTACACAGTCACTTACAAGAACTTGAGCGGAAAAGTTTTGAAGGATGTCGTTGTCCGAGTGATCATGCCAAATAGCATTGACTTCGCAAGTTCTAGCATCGGCAATTATTCTTCTGAAGACCGCACTCTTTCAGCCAATATTGGCAGTCTAGATGCTGATGAGGAAGGTATTTTGACTCTCTCAGGCACAGTTTCTCAAGACGTGGCTGATAAGGATGTCTTGGTCACCACCGCATCGATCGTCTTCACTAACACCGCGGGCACTCAAGGTGACGCTCTGGATTACGCCCTGATAGATGTCGCGGTAAATCAAAATCTTTTACCAGCGGCCGCATTCTTCGGTTCAGGATTCCTCCCTTCTACATTGCTAGGATGGATGGTCCTCCTTCTCGTAGCTTTGGGCTTAGTCATGCTCGGCCGCAAGTTCTATGGTGAAGTTAATTGGGCCAATGCCTTGGTTTCAGCCAAAGGAATCTTTAAGAAAGATACTCCTCCGACAAATCTTCCACAATAATTACTAGCTAAACAAAAAATCCCGCGTATGCGGGATTTTTTGTTTAGCTGGATGCTGTCCCCAAGGACTCTCCTTGGAGAAGCTCTCAAAGGAGAGTCCTTTTTTCCGAGCAGCTTGAGAAACCAAAATTAAAATTTTACCTCATCGTTTTCATGCCAGTCGTATTTGTCTGCCAGTCCGGCATTCAATTCAAGTACATATTGCGCCGGTTCTTTCGGCGCAAAGACTTTGGGGTAAGTATTTGGAGCTACATTCTTCTCTATATGAACAATACGAGCAGGCCCCTCGACTTCGCTCCCTCGACAAGGCTCAGGGCAAGTCGGGGTAAACCAAATAATATCAATAGAAAAAAGCATATCCTTCATCCAGAAACCATACAGCCCCGACTTCTCAAATATGAACAGCATGCCTTGATTGTCCGCCAAGGGCTCATGACCGGATAAGCCCTGTTCCCTCTCGGCTGCCGTCTGCATGATTTCTACATTAATCCTTGTGCCACCTATGACGACCTGATGATCCGGAGCATTGACCATGCTTGAGAAAAATAAAAAGAAAGACCCTGCGATAATCAGGATGCCAACCAAGGTCCAAATTTGCTTTTTGAGATTCGCATTCATGAGAAAATTATATCACATAACAAAAAGCCCAGACATATGTCTGGGCTTTTTGCGCTACTGCGTCTTTCGCAAGAACGGTTCTTGCGAAAGGTGGGGAGTATTCCTATGCCTTAACAAAGTAATTTTCTACAAAGTCTTTGAATGACTTAATGTCGTCGAAATAATCGGGAAAATTCTTGGGTTTAATTATATTCTTCGCTGTCCTATTTTCACCAATATAATCAGGGTAACTGGAGTATGGATAAGATTCAATAAATTTTTTCATCACATCTGAAGATTTATCGATTTTATTTTCCCAATCAGGGAACTTTATATCAAGTGGATTTAAATGGATATACCCTAATAATTGTTTCATGTAGTTATCATCAACCCCAATCAGTTTTGATTTAAACAATCCACCAAAGAGTGCGCCTTTTCTTTGATACTTTATATTGAAAAACATTGAATATCCTACACCAAGCTTTTTCATAAATTTTGTAATACCACCGTCTACCTCTTGTCTGACTAATAAATGAAAGTGGTTTGTCATCAAACACCATGCGCCAATAGAAACAAGTGGTTCACCTTTATCTAATACTAAAATCTCGTCAAAAGTTTTATGTTGTTTATTTAAAAAATCATCAAGACGAAAAGAATCATTTGAGTTGGCGAGATAAAGAAGCATCATAAATCGCTCATAATCTCTCTTTAATTTAAAAATTACCCGCTTATCTATTCCGCGATTGTAGATATGATAATACTCATCGGTGACAAACGGGTCTTTTCTTAACATGAATAAATTATATCAAACAGCCCTCACCCTTCGCAAGAACGGTTCTTGCGAATCCCTTTATGAATTATTATTCTATTGGTTCTAAAGCATCAAATGTTTGTTTTCATATAAATATAATACCACAAAGCAAAAAGCCCAGACATAATGTCTGGGCTTTTTTGCGTGCTACTGTACTTTATTTTGTTCCGTTCCTTCGGCACGCCGGAGCCCTGAAGGGGCAAAGGCGGCCTATTGTCTGTCTTTCCAGACTGCCATGCTGTTTTTAGGACGTTCAGCCATTGTCCATTATCTGCTCAATTGAGGCAGATAATATCGCCATTACCCCGCGCGAGCTCTTACGAGCTATGCGGGGCGATTCAAATTGAATTAATCCACGACCAGCTTCCGCTAGCCGTGCCTTGTTACGACTTAGTCCCTGTCACCGAGCTTACCTTAGGCCCTGCTAATGCAGAGATTTCGGGTACTCCCGGCTCCCTTGACTTGACGGGCGGTGAGTACAAGACTTGAGAACGTATTCACCGCAGTTTGCTGACCTGCGATTACTAGCAATTCCAGCTTCATGAGGTCGAGTTGCAGACCTCAATCCGAACTGAGGCCGCTTTTATAAGGATTGGCTCAAGCTTACGCTTTCGCAACCTGTTGTAGCGGCCATTGTATTATGTGTGTGGCCCCAGACATCAAAGGGACATGCTGACCTGGCGTCATCCTCTCCTTCCTCCCCGACCTTTGTTCGCAAACGAACAAAGGTCAAGTTATAAAGTCAAAAGTAGAAAGTTATAAAGTGAATACAAATGCATTTACTTTATACTTTATGAACTTTAAAAACTTTTTACTTGACCTTTGCGCTTGTGCGCAAGGGTCGGGGCAGTCTCGCCTGACACTTGTAACAGACGACGAGGGTTGCGTTCGTTACCCCACTTAAGGGAACAATTCAAACCACGAACTGACGACGGCCATGCATCACCTGTCCTACCGCCTTGCGGAGGACCTAGTTTCCTAGATCTTTCGTTAGGATTTCTAATCTGGGTAAGGTTCTTCGGTTACCATCGAATTAAACCACATAATCCACTGCTTGTACAAGTCCCCGTCTATTCCTTTGAGTTTTAGTCTTGCGACCGTACTTCCCAGGCGGATCTCTTAACGCGTTAGCTACGCCTCTCAGAGGGTCGATACTCCGAAAGACTAGAGATCATCGTTTAGGGCGTGGACTACTGGGGTATCTAATCCCATTCGCTACCCACGCTTTCGTGCTTCAGTGTCAAATATATGCCAGTGTACTGCCTTCGCTTTTGGTGTTCCCCATGATATCAACGGATTTCATCCCTACACCATGAGTTCCGTACACCTCTCACACTTTCTAGCATTGCCGTTTCCGTTGCCGATCCCAAGTTGAGCTTGGGGTTTTGACAAAGGACTAACAACGCCACCTACGCACCCTTTACGCCCAGTAATTCCGGATAACGCTTGGGGCTCTCGTATTACCGCTCCTGCTGGCACGAGATTAGGAGCCCCTTATTCCTGAGGTACCGTCAATAATTTCTTCCCTCATAAAAGATGTTTACGTCCCAAAGGGACTTCATCCATCACGCGGCGTCGCTCCGTCAGACTTTCGTCCATTGCGGAAGATTCTCGACTGCAGCCACCCGTAGGTGTATGGGCCGTGTCTCAGTCCCATCGGTGGGGGTCAGCCTCTCAGCTCCCCTA
>DATBWL010000037.1:0-8195 GCA_036514795.1 Minisyncoccota bacterium | reverse complement strand
GAGATGAAATCATTCAAAGAACATCTGAAAGAGGAAGAAGAGGCTTTGAAAGAAGTCATGAAGCGGTGGCAAGTGCTGATGCTCCAAGTGCCGAACATTCCGGATATGTCTGTACCCGAAGGCGCTGATGACGCGGATAATCAGGAAATTAAAAAGTGGGGCGATGTTCCTGCTTTTGATTTCCAACCGAAAGACCACATAGAGCTGATGGAGAATTTAGATCTGGTGGATTTTGAGCGAGGCACGAAAGTTTCCGGCTTCCGAGGATATTTCCTGAAAAATGAAGGAGCGCAAATTGAAATGGCGATCTGGCAGTATGCGGTTGAATTTCTGACCAAGCGAGGATATAAATTCATGATTGCGCCTTCTCTTGTGCGCAGGGAGGCTCTTGTGGGTACTGGCATGATTCCGCAGAGTGAAGAAGATTTATATAAAGTAGGACCTACTGAATATTTAGCCGGCACCGCTGAAGTACCGGTCATGGGCTACTTCATGGACGAAATATTGCCCAAAGAAAAACTTCCGCAAAAGATCCTCGCTTTTTCTCCTTGTTTTCGGGCGGAAGCCGGCAAGCATGGCAAAGACATCAAAGGACTCATCCGCGTCCATGAATTTTTCAAGATGGAGCAAGTCGTGCTGTGTGAAGCAAGCCACGAAGAATCTGTAAAATTTCACGAAGAAATTTTAAAAAATTCCGAAGATTTTATGCAGTCACTTGGCCTTCATTATCGGGTAGTGGTCAACTGCGGCGGAGATTTAGGTCTTGGCCAAGTTAAAAAATACGACATTGAGGCTTGGATGCCCTCGCAAAACTTGTACCGTGAAACTCACAGCGCTTCTTATTTTCACGATTTTCAAACTAGAAGGCTCAATATTAAATATAGGGATGCTGAGGAAAAAAGTCGCTATACGCATAGCTTAAACAATACCCTGGTCGCGACCCCGAGAATCTTGGCGGTTTTAATAGAAAATTACCAACAAGCTGACGGTTCCATCCGCGTACCTGAAGTACTCAAAAAATATATTGGAACAGATGTAATAA
Organism: Minisyncoccota bacterium; assembly: GCA_036514795.1. GTDB lineage: Bacteria > Patescibacteriota > Minisyncoccia > Phycocordibacterales > UBA9973 > DATBWL01. The sequence goes on along the minus strand of DATBWL010000037.1, from coordinate 7,153 downwards.
AGAAATAATATGGCGCGACGCGACATTCTAGACGGCGCGAAGATTCGCGAAATTAAGAAAAAAATGAAAAGAATTTTTTATGCCAAGATATATCTCGGTTTATTTGTATTTGTGGCTCTTATTATCGGCTTAATATTTCTTTCACGGAATCAAAAAATTGTTATTGATCAGATAAATATCTCTGGTAACAACGCCATAGCCACAGAAGATTTGAGGCAATTGATTGATGTTGAACTTTCAGGTTATTATTTGTTTGTTGTGCCTAAACGAGATATTTTCGCCTATCCAAAAAAGAAAATAGAATGGGCAATACTTAATAATTTCCGACGAATTTCTGATGTTTCAATAAAAGTTGAAAATCTTAAGGAAATATCTATTATAGTAACCGAAAGGGAGGGCAAGTATCTTTGGTGCAGTTCGCCGGAAGATGAAGGTGGCGAGAAATGCTATTTTGCCGATAGGACAGGATACATATTCGACGAAGCGCCGAATTTTTCCGGCAATACTTATTTTAGGTTCTACGGAGTTTTTTTAGAGCCTGAAGAGAAGATCAGTGAATATATCCTGCCTTCCGATGAATTTATGCGACTAATTGAGTTTTTTGAACAGGCTGGCACGGTTTTTTCGCCGATTAAATTGACATCTTTAGAAATTGGTGATAATGGCGATTACAAATTTTCTCTGGAGGGGACAGATGGTAAGATAATTTTTAAAAAAGAAAATGATTCAGCTAAACTTGTGGAAAATTTGAGCTTAGCCGTTGGAGCAGAGCCCTTAAGAACAGATTTGGCGCAAAAATTGAAATCACTTCTCTATATAGATTTGAGGTTCGATAATAAGGTATATTTCAAATTTCAGGAATAGTACTTTCTCAGACCACGCATATTTCCTTGCTAGGAAATTGCTCTGCTCGGCCCAGTCGGCCTGCGCAAGGGTCTGCTAAAGCACTATTCCTTACATATGAGTAATTTCTGGAAAAAATTAAAGAAACCTTTCTTCTGTTTGGCGCCGATGGCCAATGTTACTGATGCGGCTTTTCGCGCGTTGATTGTTAAATATGGGAAACCGGACGTGATGTGGACGGAGTTCGTCTCGGCGGACGGATTGTCATCCCCACAAGGCCAGAAAGCGCTGTTGATTGATCTGAAATATTCTAAAAAAGAGCGACCGATCGTGGCCCAGCTTTTCGGCGCCAATCCGGAGAAGATGAGGCAGGCGGCGGAGCTTTGCGCCTCGCTCGGCTTTGACGGCATAGACATAAATATGGGCTGTCCGGACAGGACGATAGAAAAACAGGGGGCCGGCGCGGCCATGATGAAAAATCCAAAGTTGGCAGTCGAGATTATTCGGGCCGCGCGTGAAGGAGCTCCAAAATTACCTGTTTCAGTTAAGACTAGAATTGGCTACAACCCGAATAAAATTTATTTTTTGGATGAGGGGTGGATAAAAACATTATTGAAAGAAGACTTGGCAGTGCTCACTGTGCACCTGCGAAACAGGAAAGAAATGTCGGATGTGCCGGCGCACTGGGATTTAATGAAAAGAATTTTGGAGATCAGGGATGAAATCGCCCCAGAGACTTTGATTATTGGGAACGGGGATGTCGTAGATGTTACCGATGGTAGGAAAAAAATAAAAGAGACAGGTTGCGACGGCGTCATGCTCGGCCGGGCCATCTTTGGGAATCCTTGGCTCTTTCGCTCGGCACATACATCGAAAAGCACACGTAAAACTCTGCTGAGTTTTCGCTCTGCTCGGCCCAGTCGACCTGCGCAAGGCTTTTCTCCGTATGTGCCGTCGCTTCAGGAGCGGCTTCGGGTCATGATCGAACACACGAAACTTTTTGAAAAGATGTTTACAGGGATAAAAAGTTTCGCCGTGATGAAGAAGCATTTCAAGGCTTACTGTTCCGGCTTCGACGGCGCCAAAGAGCTCCGCATCAAACTGATGGAAACCGCTTCTGCCATAGAAGCCTCCAAAATTGTTAAAGATTTCATCAAAACGATTGACAAATAATGTAATATATAGTAATATAAAAGCAGAAAAAAAACAAGCCCTAAACGATTAAATATCAATTAAAATGAAAAAAATAGAAGTCCTGGTGCCTCAATTTATGATAGAAATTCATAATGAGATTGATGGTGCCCAAAAAAAGCTTGCCGGTAATGGCATAAGGTTAAAATTTCTTCATGAAAAGTTTGAGGAAATAGAGAATCAAAAAAACGGCGCCCTAAAAGGCGTTCAGAAAACTCTTGATTTTCTCAAGAAAAACAACATGACTGATACAAAGGTGCAAGGAAAGAGCTACACTATGGGGCAAGTTGTCATTGATAGTTTCGCGGTTCAGCTTGAAGCGTTGAAACTCGGTCTCCAATCTTACATCAGCGAGCTTGTTAAAGCATAAAGATTTTGTGATGCTATAAAAACCTCTCCAAATAATTGGAGAGGTTTTTAAATTTCTGATATGATGTTGTTATGTCAGAAGTTGCATTATATCGCAAATATCGACCAAGCAGTTTCAAGGAGGTCTTGGGGCAGGAACAGGTGGTCCAAGTCTTAGAAGGCGCTTTGAAGCTCGGCAATGTCGCTCATGCCTATCTTTTTGCCGGCAGTCGTGGGACGGGCAAAACTACCATTGCGAGAATTTTTGCGAAAGAGTTAGGAACATCAGAGAACGACACTCAAGAAATAGATGCCGCATCGAACCGAGGCATTGACGATATACGCGCGCTTCGCGAATCTGTCCGAACGCTCCCTTTTGATTCCAAATACAAAGTCTATATTGTGGACGAGGTGCACATGCTGACCAAGGAGGCTTTTAACGCGCTTTTGAAGACACTCGAAGAACCTCCGGAACATGTCATCTTTATCTTGGCGACGACTGAACTGGAAAAAGTGCCGGATACGATCATCTCCCGCTGTCAAACATTTGCTTTCCGAAAGCCGACTGATCAAGTCTTGAAAAATTTGGCGTTGGAAATTGCTCAAAAAGAAAAGTTCTTGCTTGATCCGCCCGGAGCAGAGTTGATCGCTATCTTAGGTGACGGCTCATTCCGCGACACTTTGGGGATCATCCAGAAGATTATCAGTTTCTCCAAAGATAAAAAAATAGATTTAGTGGAAATAGAGAAGGTGACAGGTGCGCCTTCGCGCACCATTGTGAACGATTTAATAGTGGCTTTGGCGGACAAAGACCTACCGAAAGGCTTGGCTTCCGTCCGAAAGGCCGCTACGCAAAACATAGACATGAATATTTACCTGAAGCTCATCTTGCAGAAAATACGCTTTGCCTTGATCCTTCGTTACGCGCCCGCTATATCAAAAGATATGGAGATAACAGATTCTGACCTTCAGTTTCTCAAAAATGTATTAAATAAGGACAAGGGCGTGATAACCTCTTCAACCCTCTCAACACTCCTAGAAGCCTTCAGTAAAACTGACAGGGCATTCATCAAAGAGCTTCCCCTCGAACTGGCCCTCATAAAAATTTTAAGCAACGAAAAATAATTCATGAAACCATTATTCCAATTCTTGAACGGCTTACCGACCAAGCACCGCGATATTTTTATTCTTATAGTCGCTTATGCTTTTTTCGCTATCGGTGGCTCACTTTTTTGGGCGGCTATCCCTATTCTTTCAACCGATGTTTTTCAGTTGGGAACATTTTCCGCTAGCTTGCTTTTGGCGCTTATCGGAGTTGTCTACATTTTGACCGACGGCCCGACCGGCGTCATTCTTGATTACATAGGGTATAAAAAGGGAGCGGCCATATCGGTTTTGTTCGCCGGCATCACTGGCGTCATTTCTCTCCTCGAGCCAAGCCTGCCGATGTTTGTCGTGAGCATCGTTTTCTTCGCGCTGGCTTGGAATTCACTGACACTAGCCGCCAATGCCTATATCCTCTACAACTCGCCGAAAGATGTCGCCGGCCGCGCCTTCGGCTCTTATGGCAGTTTTTACAGCTTAGGCGTTTTTATTGCCACTCTTTTTACCGGCTACGTTTCTGGCTGGGGTTTCGAAGGCGTCGGCTGGTTTTTTCTCGTTCCGACGGCTATCACCTTTTTACTGATTCTCTTTCTCAAATCGGAGAAAAGAAATTATGAAAATAATTTGCGCCAAGCAATGGCCAATTATTGGAACGGCGCTTCTCAATGGAAGCGGGGATGGAACGCTATGAAAGAGTTCAGCCCGATTTCATGGGTGAGAGCTTTTGACGGCTTTACCGGCTACACTTTTAATTCGGCAATTTGGCTAGTGATTCCTCTCGCGCTTGCCAGTTTCGCCAATCCTTACCTGCCGGAAGGCTTCGCTTTGGGGGCGTTCGAAATTGCCGGCATCTTTGCCATCCTCGCCGGTGGCGTGTTGGCCGACAGATACTCCAAGAAAAGATTGTTTTTGGGTTTTCTTTTTTTTCAAATCATAGCGACGCTCTTGCTCGGTTATGCTACCGGCAATTTCCTTCTTTTCATATTTCTGGCTTTTGTCACGACGGTTCTGCTCGGTGCCGCCGATCCGGCTTTGGATTCCTTGCTTGCGATTGTCGATAAAAAGCACGATAAAGATGGCACCATTTACGGCTTCATAGCTATTTTGACTGATCTTGGATTCGTGGTCGGGCCGATCATCGGCGGCTTGGTTTATGACAGCTTCAGCCTGAAGGGTGTATTTATCTTCTTGTCAGGGCTTTTGTTTATAAACTGGGTAGTCGCCAAGATCCTGCTCCGCAATTTTGACGACACAAAAGGCGAGCCCTTGCCCCGCTCTCCCGATTTCTACCTCGGAGGCATGGTGAAGTGAGTGAAAATATTTAAAACTAGGATTTATAATAATCTTCTTTTGAACCCTCGGATTCTTCCAGGGAATTATAATTAATAGTTATTTCTTCACCTTCATTGATGTCTCGAATTGTATAGAAACTGTAGCCTGTTTCTTTGGAGTATTCACCCCTAGGTTCTGTATTTGGAGTATTGGAGTGATTCATATACCAACCAATCGGCATGTAACCGAAATCCGGCGGGCAGATGACCTTATCGCCCCTGTCGGCGCAGTAATTCAAGAAGATTTCCGGAACATCTTTCTTATCCAATAATCGGCGCGGATTTTCCTTCCCGAATATTCTCATAAAAGTATCTTTCTTTACCCCATGCGCCGCAAAGATCCCAATACCGTGGATAGAAGGTTTTGCTATGAACGAGAATTCATCTGTGGAATCTTTCATATATTTATTATAACAAAAATCGACTGAACCTTCATCAAAGAACTCCCGCTCGAACTCGCCTTAATCAAAATTTTAGGAGATTCAAAATAATTTGCTACCGGCCAGGGACTCGAACCCCAATTAACGGCTTCAAAGGCCGCTGTCCTACCATTAGACGAGCCGGTAATACCTCTTTAAAATACAACAAAATATGCTAAAATACAAATCATGAAAATCTATTTAATTCGTCACGGAGAAACGGATGACAATAAAAGAGGAATATATTCCGGAAGAAGAGGCGATCCTCCTTTAAATCAGGATGGTATCAGGCAAGCTAAGGAGACCTTGAATATTCTGCCGGATGATACTGATTTGATATTTTGCTCAAGTTTAAAAAGAGTAAAGCAGACAGCAGAAATCATAAATGAAAAATTAAAACTGCCCATTATAGTTAATACTGATCTCGACGAAAGAGATTTTGGAAAATTGACTGGTCTGACCACTAAGGAAGCTAAGGAAAGACATAATGTCACGGATACAAAATACAATTACGATTTTCGACCTTTCGGAGGAGAGGCCGCAGAAGATGTAAAAAAGAGATTGAATAATTTCTTGCAATATATAAAAGAAAACTGCCCCACTAAAAATATTCTCGTGATAACTTCAGCTGGAATTATCAGATTGATGCATTTTATTCTCATGGGTGCCACAGTTGAAAAGATTCATAATGCCTCAATACATGAATTTGATTTATAATTTAACCATTTCATCTATTGTCTTATTCTCACGAATAGGCAAATAGAAAAATGAGTGATAGAATTCAAACATGAAGGAGTATGAAAAAATTTTAAAGGCTTTGGCAAATCGCCGCCGGCTTGAGATTTTAAAGCACTTGAAAGACAAGGGAAGGGCGACAGTAGGGGAATTGGCGGAGAAGATCAAACTCTCTTTTAAATCCACCTCCAGACACCTTTCCATTCTGTCTGCGATTAATATTGTAGATAAGGATCAGTTAGGTCTTTCAATGATTTATTTTATCAATCCCAAGTTATCCTTGATCGCAACTCTAATAATCAAACAGCTTTAATTACTTTTCTGCTAACACGCATATTCGTACGAATAGGTAAATAGAAAATAAAATCGATTTTATTAAAATATGCTAAAATACAAATTAAACCGATGCCATATTTCGTTTATATACTAGAATGCGCTGACAAGTCACTTTATGTGGGTTGCACGAATGATTTAAAAAAGAGATTGAAGGAGCATAATCATTCAAAACAAGGAGCGCATTATACGAAGATTCGCCGGCCCGTGGTTTTAAGATATTCTGAAAAATTACCCACCCTGGCGACTGCTCGAGCGCGCGAAGCGGAAATCAAGCGCTTGACCAGAACCAAGAAATTAAGTTTAATTAAAAAATTATGAAAAAACAAATTGTAATAATTCACGGTGGAACAACTTTCGACACATACGAAGAATATTTGAAGTATTTAAATTCCTGCGAATTGACACTCGAAAAAATAAACAAGAAAGACTGGAAGGATGGCCTAGGCTCCAAACTTCCGGAATTTGAAGTAATTTACCCCAAAATGCCTAATGCAAAGAATGCTAGGTATCCAGAGTGGAAAATTTGGTTTGAAAAACTTTTTCCCTTGCTTGGCGATAGCGTTACGCTAATCGGCCACTCACTAGGCGGCATATTTCTGGCAAAATATTTATCGGAAAACAGCTTTCTAAGGAAGATCGACTCGCTTCACTTGATCGCCGCACCCTATGACACAGAAGTCTGCAAAGAAACTTTGGCGGACTTTGCTCTTTGCGACAAAGTAGAGAAATTAGCTAACCTGACAAAGAATATATTTTTGTATCAAAGCAAGGATGATACCGCCGTGCCTTTTGCCGATGTTGAAAAATATAAAAGAGATATCCCAGCTGCTAAACTAATGACTTTTG
>DATBWL010000036.1:0-4923 GCA_036514795.1 Minisyncoccota bacterium | reverse complement strand
CGCTCGTCTCTTATCTCCTCTACATTACGACTGTCGATCCGATGAAATTCAAGCTACCTTTCGAACGCTTCATGAATCCAGAACGCCCTTCGCCGCCGGATATTGATGTAGACTTTGCCGACAACCGCCGGGAAGAAGTTATTGAGTACGCTAAAAAAAAATATGGCGAAGACAAGGTCGCCCAGATTGGAACCTTCGGCACCATGATGGCCCGCGGGGCCGTCCGCGACGTGGCGCGCGCGCTCGGCTATCCGTACGCCGTCGGCGACCGGCTTTCAAAAATGATCCCCGCGGGCTCGCAAGGATTTCCAATGACCATTGATCACGCCATGAAGCTTGTTCCGGAACTCAAAGAAATTTATGAAAAAGAAGCCGATACGAAAAGAATCATTGATCTGGCCAAAAAACTGGAAGGCGCGGCGCGGCACATCTCGGTCCACGCCGCCGGCATAGTCATCGCGCCGGAACCTCTTTATAACTACACTCCTCTCCAGCACGATCCGAAGGGCGGCAAGATCATCACTCAATACGATATGTACGCGCTTGATCCGAACGTTGCCGGAGATTCGGTCGGGCTTCTTAAAATGGATTTCCTCGGCATCCGCAACTTGACAAGCCTCGAAGAAACGATCGACCGAATTCATAAAATCCGCGGGATTAAGATCGATCTCCAAAAACTGCCCTTGGACGATAAAAAAACTTTCGAGCTTGTTTCGCGCGGGGAGACAGAAGCAATTTTCCAGCTTGGTAGTTCCGGTATGCGGAGCTACCTCAAGGATCTTAAGCCGAGTACTATCCATGACATCAACGCGATGGTGGCTCTATACCGTCCCGGCCCAATGCAATTCATTCCGGAATATATTCGCCGCAAACATAATCCAAAATTGATCAAATACCTTGATCCGGCCCTTGAAAAAATTCTTGAGTCAACTTACGGGATCCTTGTTTACCAGGACGATCTCTTAATGATTGCCCGGGAGCTAGCCGGCTATAGCTGGATCGAAGCTGACAAATTAAGAAAAGCGGTCGGCAAAAAAATTCCTAAAGAAATGGAAAAGCAGAAAGAGCGCTTCATAAAGAGCTGTGTTGAAACAAACAATTGGAGCTGGAAAAAAGCGACAGAACTTTGGACTTGGATTGAGCCCTTTGCCGCTTACGGCTTCGGCAAGGCCCATGCTGTGAGCTACGGCAACGTTGCTTATCAAACGGCTTATTTCAAAGCTAATTACCCGGCCGAATACATGACCGCAGTCTTAACCACTGAATACGGCGATATGGAAAAAACAGCCGAGCTCGTCGCCGAGTGCAAGCGCATGGGCTTTCAAGTTCTGCCGCCTGATGTCAACGAAAGCTTCTCGGATTTCACGGTTGTGCGCGAGGATGAAAAAATTACAAAGCCGCCTTCGCCAAAGGCTTCCTCCGACGCTAAAGCTTTGGCGGACAGATCGGCGAGCCGAGGCAAAATCCGCTTTGGATTACGCAGCATTAAAAACCTCGGTGAAGAGATTGGTAAGGCAATTATCCGAGAGCGCAAGCAAAAAGGACGGTTTAAATCCGTGGCTGATTTTTTAGAAAGAGTGAGGCATAAAAATCTGAATAAAAAATCGCTCGAAGCGTTAATTATGTCCGGAGCGATGGACGACTTCGGCGAACGCGGCACCCTCACTCTAAACATCGAAGAGTTTTTGGAATACAATAAAAATATAACGCGGCAGAGCGATAATCAAGTTTCGCTTTTCGGCGCGCTTGGTGAGACAAATCTGCCGGCCCTTAGATTAAAGGAAGCGCCGGGGGCGACTATGGAGCAAAAATTAGCTTGGGAGCGCGAGCTCTTGGGCCTTTATATTTCCGGCCATCCCTTGGACAAGTGGAAAGATGTTTTGGATAAAAGCAATATCAGCATAAAAAAAATAAAAGATTCTTTCGGGAACAACATGGAAGTTTCAATCCTCTGTATTATTGAAGAAATAAAACACATCATTACCAAAAATAACGAGGGGATGGCCTTTATAAAATGCTCCGATATGACCGGGTCAATCGAGACAGTCGCCTTCCCGCGCGTCCTCAAAGAAGCAAGCGGCGTGCTTCAAATAAATAAACCTGTTATTGTGAAAGGCCGCGTCTCCCTCCGAAACGGCGAAAAAAGTCTCATCATCGAAAAAGTCAAAAGCGCCTAGTCTCCCCCGTCAAGGAGCCTCCTTGACGGGGGTATTTTCTAGAAAATACTCGATAAAATCTTTAAAATCACTTACTTCGCTGAAATAATCAGGAATATCATCGAATGCCAGTATTTTTCTCTCAGGTCTGTTCTTTCTTAAGAAATCTAAAAAGCTTGAATATTCATAACTACTTAAAAACTCTTTGGTTTTTTTGAGATCTTTTATCCCATTTTCTTTCCACTTTGAATCAATAAGCTTAACTGGATTGAGATGAATGTAAGCAAAGAGGTACCTAAAATAATTATCATCATTTATATGTTCCGACTTAAATGGTCTTGTAAATAAAGCTCCGCTCCGTTCATATTTTTTATTAAAATGCATTGAATATGCGGTTAGCAATTTTTTCATAAAAATTGATATTCCTCCCGGCCGGATCTCTTTTAAAATCAAATGAAAATGATTCGGCATCAGACAATAGGAAATTATTGAGACCAGTTTATTTTTTGTAGGAATTTCGAATAATTTATAAAGATCTTTCTTGCTTATCTTTCCCGTCAAGGAGCCTCCTTGACGGGAAGTTTTGCCAGCCATTCGGGCCTTAAGTTCCAGAGAACGAAAAAGTTTTGAGAGGTGAATATTTTCTGTAGAGTTACATAAATAAAGAAGTAGACTAAATCTAAAATAGTCATTGCTATTCATGAATGTTTTTCTTTTTTCTGTGCCCCGGCTGTATATATGATAGTATTCATTTTCAATAAAAGCGATATATCTTTGCATCCAATAATTATATGCTCTCTAAAAAACCCCGTCAAGGAGCCTCCTTGACGGGGTTTTTTGGCTAAAATTCGGGCTAAAATTCGCCGAGAAGGCGGTTTATGTAGGCTCGGGTTAAAAAGTCAAGAAAACCGGAGCTGACAACTTGCCCAACGACTGCCGGGTTTTGCTCGGCAATGAATTCCTGAAAACGGCGCAAGGCGGATTCGGTCCTTTGACCGAACAGTTTGGTTTCTTGGCCAGAGGCGCCGGGGCCTTCCTCGGCCACCGCAAATCCTTGCTGATTCAAAAACTTTTGAAGATTTTGGACATCAGATCCGCTGTCGCCGAACCCTAAATTTCGCTGAAACTCTTTTATTTTTTCTTGAGAATACTCGCTTTCTTCACTCTTGCGGTCAGCAAGCACCTTTTGGGTTTTAGGACCAACGATACAGTCGGCAATAAGGCTGTTGGCGCTTTGGAATTGTTTGAGAGAGCTACACGTCTTCGGCCCGAAAATGCCGTCAATGGGCCCTGGATTAAAGCCCTGGCTCAAAAGGAGAATTTGAAGATCTCGGACCTGATCGCCTCTGGCGCCCTGCGTGATTAACTGCGATGTGACAGCAAAAACTTGGCCTGATCCATTTTGCTCCTCGCCACTGCTTGCGGCCAGAAACAGAGTTGATGTTTCAGTTTGAATTGGAGAGAAGAGGGGTGGTGAGATAACTGGGGCAGTGGCCGATAGAAGGATATAGCTGCCGCTGGTTGATCGTGATGGTGATGGTGATGGCGGCGGCGTTGTATCGACGGCAAAGGCGAGGACGTTTAACGTACTGCTGTCGTTGTCGGCGCCATCAGTGACCTTGATGGTGCAGTTAGAATAAGTTCCATCGGCGAGAGTACCATAGGTCACAGTATTATTTCCCACTGAAGCGGTACTTGGCAAAGCCGTTCCGCAAGAACCACCGTAGGTAATATTTCCAGCTTCAGTCGAACTGAAAGTATAGCTTGGGGTTGTGTCATTGGAGAGAGCCGGAACAGCGGTAACTTCCGTTAACTGTGGGATAGTTATGTCATAAATTATATTCAAGGTGGTGAGCAGGTTTGCATTGCCGGCATCATCATGCGCGACAGCCGCCGGAATAGTTATTGTAATCGAGCCCTCGCTGGGAGCAGTGATATTGAAGGTATAACTTGTTCCGCTGCCGGCAAAAGTTGTCACACTTCCGGAGCTAAGAGTTACATCGGTTGAAGCAAAGTCAGCAACGCTTGCGCTGAACGTGACTCCGACCAGTATTGGAGCGGTATTTGTGAGACTCGGCGCTGTTATATTTAAAGTAAGCGCGGTTTTATTTATGTCATAAACTTCCCCGCTTGCAAACGGAACATTAGACAAATTATTGCTCGCCGCATCAGTTATCGTGGCGGTGTTTGGAACATCAAGACGAATCGTGCCATTGCCCATGCCGGTATTGACAGCAACCGTAACAGAAGAGCCTGAAGGAGCGCTAACGGAAGTGATAGAGGCACCGGAGACTCCCGTGGTCGTCAAAGAAAAGTCGTTGGTTGCAATGCCGGAAACTGATTCGGAGAAAGTAACGGTGAAATTAATACTCTCGGCGTTGGTGGGCGTTGAATTGGCGCGAGTGATAGAAGAGACAGTTGGCGGCGTGCCATCGTATACAATTGAGAATTGACTGGCCGCAGTGTTGCCATTGCCGGCAGAATCAGCTGCGGCACCTCCACCCACATCAACTGTAACTGCTCCATTAGCGGTTGGCGTCACATCGAACGTGTAGGCCGTTCCACTTCCCAGTAGATTAGACGCGGTACCATTGCCGACAGTGATATCACTTAGAGCAAAGCCGGTTACCGACTCAGAAAAAGTGGCGGCCACGGGAATGGGCGAGGTATTTGTTGGATCAGGAGCTCCAGAGGTAAGGGAGACAGATGGGGCCGTAGTATCAATCGTAAATGAAGTGACGGCAAGCGGCGTGCTTACATTGCTGGC
>DATBWL010000035.1:0-4523 GCA_036514795.1 Minisyncoccota bacterium | reverse complement strand
TACAAACGATATCAACAGCGCGAGAAGAATTAGCTGTGATTTATTTAAGTCCTTGATATCCATGTGTCAATTATACTCCCGATTTCTTAATCATTCAAGGATTGTAGAAATCGCAGTCCTTTAGGACCACTTTTTTAACTTGGCGAGAATTGAGCTTAAAGCTTTCAATGTATAGTCAATATCGGCCTTGGAAGTGCTGCGACCAAGGGAAAAGCGAACCGATCCGTCTTCTTTTTTTGATTTTGGCCTGATGGCCCTAATGACGTATGATTCATCCGGATCATCGGACTGACAGGCGCTTTTGGAAGAGACTGCAATTCCTCTGGCATCAAACTCGATCACTAGCAAATCGCTTTCAATGTCTGGCACGGAAATATTGACATTGTTCGGCAATCTTTTCTCCAAATCCCCGTTTATTAACATTCCGACATTCTTGAGAATGTGAGAATGTCGCAGGCAACTTATGAAATAATCACGCAACTTAGTCAATCTTTTTGATTCTTTTTCTTTAATTTCTTCGGTTATTTCTAAAGCGCGACTGATGCCGACAATTCCCGCCACATTCTCTGTGCCTGGTTTTAATCCAAATTCCTGATCACCTCCCCACATAATCGGCTCAAGCTTGCAATTTCTTTTTTTGTACAAAACTCCTATCCCTTTTGGACCATATATTTTAGAACCATTGAAACTCAAAAGATCTATACCGAGCTTGTCGACTTTAACCGGTAAATAATTCATGGCTTGCGTGGCATCTGTATGAAAGTATGGATATTTAGAATTGTTAATTTTTCGATAGTGACGAATCTCCTTGGCAATTTCCATGATCGGCTGGATTGTGCCAATCTCATTGTTGGCATACATGACCGAAACCAAGACGGTATTTTTTTTGATAGCTTCCTTAATTTTTCGCGGGTCAACAATGCCATTTTCCTCAACCGGCACATAAGTCACTTGCGCCTTTTTGATATTTTCCAAATGCCGGCAAACTTCCAGCACTGACGGATGTTCTATGTTTGTTGTAACAATATGCGGCATTTTTGAAGTCAGACTTCTAATCACTCCTAGTATCGCCAAATTGTTGCTCTCCGTCCCCCCGCTCGTAAAAATTATTTCCTCCTTTTGCGCGCCCAAAATCCGCATGACACTCTCCCTTGCCTTTTCCACGGCCATTTTGGCCTCCATCCCCTCCTTGTGCAAGGCGCTTGGATTCGCCCCATTAACTGTCAGGAATTTCTTCATGGCCTTCAAAACATTTGCCTCCAATGGTGCACTGGCCGCATGGTCAAGATATACTGCTTTATTATTGTCTTTATCCATTATAAATTTGGATTTTTAAGCACTTTACTGTATAATTTCCGACTATGATTATCAATACTAACATTATGATATATGCCTTAACAATCCTCGTCCTGGTACTCTTGGGTTGGCTGATTAAAAATGAAATCAGAATGAAAAGGCTGATGGCCGGAAAAAAAGCGTCTGATTTGGAGGAAGTTTTGATGACATTGGTCAAAGATTTGGATGGTCTGCAAAAATCTAAAAATAAAATTGAAACTGATATAAATAAAATCGAGGACCGTCTGCGAAAAAGCATTCGTGGCCTCTCGACTGTTCGTTTCAATCCCTTCAAAGATTCAGGCGGCAACCAAAGCTTCGCTATCGCATTACTAAATGATGACGGTGACGGGGTGATCATCTCGAGCCTATACTCCAGAGAGCGCATGAGCGTTTTTGCCAAGCCGGTGAAAAGTCATGTTTCGGAATACGATCTGACTAAAGAAGAATCGGAAGCATTAACAAGCGCCAAATTGTAATAATAAATTTTTATATCATATGCCTAAAAAGGATGAAAAATCCAATACCCGCCAGAACGGCAATCTTGTCGGGCTGGTTGCTCGTCCACCCGTCGTCGTCGTCATGGGGCACATTGATCACGGCAAATCTAAGCTTCTTGACTATATCAGGAAAACCAATGTGGTTGAGGGTGAAGCCGGAGGCATCACTCAGCACATAACCGCCTATGAGGTCGTGCATAAAGATGAAAAAGGTGAAGACCGAAAAATCACTTTCCTCGATACGCCCGGCCATGAAGCTTTCTCCAAAATGCGCTCCCGTGGAGCGGTGGCCGGTGATATCGCCATCTTGGTCGTCTCGGCGGAAGACTCCGTGAAAGCTCAGACTGTTGAAGCTTTGCAGACTATTAAAGAAAGTAAAATTCCATATATCGTCGCTATCAACAAGATAGACAAGCCGGGAGCCAATCCGGAAAAAACCAAAGCTGACTTGGTTGAAAAAGAAGTTTACCTCGAGGGCTTCGGCGGAGATGTGCCTTATGTTGAAATTTCAGCCAAGATTGGAACAAATGTTGATCAATTATTGAGTCTCATTCTTCTCGTCGCGGACTTAAATGAATTCAAAGGAAACAAGACGCAAAATGCTTCTGGCTTTGTCTTAGAATCGCATCTTGACCCAAAGCGCGGGATTTCTGCGACTTTAATCATCAAAGACGGCACACTGGGAAAAGGCATGTTTGTCGTGGCGGGTGAATCAATTAGCGCGACTAGGATTCTGGAAAACTTTTTGGGAAAGACTGTAGATGAAGCGTCATTCTCCTCTCCGGTACTCATCACTGGCTGGAGTATACTGCCTGTAGTCGGCGAACCATTTTTAAGTTTTAAAAATAAAAAGGAAGCGGAAACACAAATTCTAAAAAATAAAGAATCTAGGAAAAATACTAAAATCACAAATAAAGAGACCCCAACAAGTGAAATAAAATTAATCCCTATTATCGTCAAGGCAGATGTCTCAGGATCGTTGGAGGCGATTGAGAAAGAACTCGGCAAATTGGCCAAAGAAAATATATCTTTCAAAATAATCCAAAGCGGCGTCGGAAAAATAAATGAAACAGATTTAAAAATGGCCGCCGGAGACTCTAATTCAATCATTGTCGGATTCAATATCAAGGCTGACAAAAATATTCCGGAAAACACGGAAAATATTGGAATTAAACTGCGAATCTTCGACACTATATATAAAATGACAGAATGGCTGGCGGAAGAAGTTGAAAAAAGGCGACCTAGAGTTGAAGTTGAAGAGATCGTCGGCCGGGCCAAGATCCAAAAACTCTTCAATCAGGCCAAGGGCAAGCAGATCGTCGGCGGCAAGGTCTATGACGGCAAGCTTGTCTCCCCTTCCACTGTCCGCATTCTGCGCCGGGAATTTGAGATCGGCCGAGGACAAATTGTCGAACTTCAGCAGGCTAAATCAAAAACTCGAGAAGTTGAAAAACCTAATGAATTCGGCGCGATGATTGAAACCAAAATGGAACTCGCGCCCGGCGATATCATTGAGGCTTTTGTCATAACTGCTAAATAAGATGAGTCTGCGCACTGACAAAGTAAACCGCTTGATCAAAGAATTGGCCGCTAACTTTTTGGAACGCGAAGCAACTAATCAATCTTTGATTACAGTGACCGGCTGTGTTGTCACCGATGACCTAAAAAAAGCCACCGTTTATTTCACTGTCCTGCCAGAGAACAAAGAGAAGGCCGCGCTGGACTTCACCAAGAGAATGCGCAGCGACTTCCGCGACTATCTCAAAAAAAATCTAGAAATGCGCGTGATCCCTTTCGTTGATTTCGCCATCGACGCTGGCGAAAAAAACCGCCAGAGAATCGACGAACTTTTGAGGCAATAAAAATTCACTGTCAAGGTTCAACCTTGACAGTAGTTTGACAAAGTCAAGTTTTTATAGTAAGTTGTAGTCAGAAATAAAATCATTCATTCAAAAAAATGAAAAATGGACAACTTAAAAACACTTGATGATGTAGAAAAAATTCTACAAAGTAAGGAAATAAACTACTGCCGGGAAATGAGAAGTAATATTACTGTAACCAGGTGCATAAAAAGAAAATTGAGCATCTTTGTTATTAGTGATGATCCGTTAAATAAGGGGAAAATTTATGCGAGTTTAAATGGTTTTAAAAAGAATTTTTCTTATGAACCCGACATTAATTTAGCAATCAAAAAATTTTTAATGGATGTTGAGGAATTTGAATCTCAATAAAAGGCACGTCTGATTTATCAGGAGCGTGTCTTTTTATTTTTGTGCCCGAGGTGGGAGTCGAACCCACATCCCTTACGAGACACGATTTTAAGTCGTGCGCGTATACCAATTCCGCCACTCGGGCCCTCCTTCGCCAAGGCTTCGGACGGGCAAGCATTTTTCCTTGGCAAAATATATTTTAAAAACTATTCTATCCCCCATCCTGGAGGCCCAGGCCGGATTTGAACCGGCGAATCGCGGTTTTGCAGACCGCTGTGTTAGCCACTTCACCACTGGGCCAATTTATTTATCCACTTGCTTGCCCGCCTTAGCTTTAGCGACAGCGGGGCTACGTGGCCGTATGCCTTAATAATTTAACATTTTCACTCATATTAAACAAACTTTTACTCCGCAGAAATTTGAATAAAAGATGAAAATAAGTATAATCTATGAATCAGTATATGCGCCCATAGCTGTT
>DATBWL010000034.1:0-4240 GCA_036514795.1 Minisyncoccota bacterium | reverse complement strand
CGAAGAAGCCACGAAATGCATCACGCGGGCGGTAATCGAAGCGGAAAAGAGTTCCGGAATTAAAATCAAAAGGGCTTTTATCTCTATAGGCGGTATAAGCCTCGGCTCTTCGAGCGGAGTAGGCTCTGCGGTCATCTCTAGGGCCGATGGCGAAGTAACAGCTCTTGACGTAAATAAAGCGCTGGAAGAAAGCGAAATCAATTTAAAAATCACTAATAAAAAAATTATTCATATTATTCCAACTTTATACAAACTTGACGGCAAAGAAGTCTTGGGAAAACCCGAAGGGATGAAAGGTGTCAAGCTGGAAGTCAAAACTCTTTTTGTAACCTGCCTTGAACAACATCTCGACGACCTGGTTGCCACTATCTCCCAAGCCGGTATCGAGGTGACGGATGTCATCGCTTCTCCTCTCGCTGACAGTTTAGTAGTGCTAAACGAAAAGCAAAAAACCGCCGGCTGCATCTTGGTTGATATCGGCGCCGAGACAGTTTCGGTCGCTGTTTTTGAAAACGGCGCCGCGCAGGCGCTTCATGTTTTCTCCATCGGCTCAACTGATATCACCAATGACATCGCCTTGGGATTAAAGATTCCTCTCGAGGAGGCCGAAGGATTGAAGATCGGCTCGATCATCCGCGACTATCCTAAGAAGAAACTGGATCAGATAATCGAGGCGAGGCTGTCTGATGTCTTTGAGCTTATTGAAAATTATCTCAAGAAAATAAAAAGGAACGGACTCTTGCCGGCCGGGATCATCATGACTGGTGGTGGATCAAACATCGCCACCATCGAGGAGCTTTCCAAAAATTTCCTTAAATTACCTTCCAAACTAGGGGTAGCTGAACTATTCAATAATAGTAAAATCAAGATTAGGGATTCTTCATGGTTTGTAGCCCTGGGTCTATGCCTCGCACAAAAAGATTCCGTAGAGACATATTCCGGCAACAGAAATCAGGGCGGCAACAGCTTGAAAAATTTCTTTAAATCGATCGGCAACCAGCTCTTGCCCTAGCTTAAAATTTTGATATGATAGATGATATATGCCAAAAATAAACCCAGATATTGAGACATTTGCTAGAATCAAGGTCATCGGAATAGGCGGATCGGGAGGAAACGCTATCAACCACATGATCAACTCCAAAGTCAAAGGAGTGGAATTTATCAGCATGAATACTGATACGCAAGATCTGCATAAATCCCTCGCTTCCAAAAAAGTCCATTTGGGCAAGAATTTAACCAAAGGGCTGGGCGCCGGTATGAACCCGGAAATCGGCAAAAAAGCCGCCGAAGAAACCAAGGCCGAAATCGGCGAAGCCATCAAAAACGCTGACATGGTCTTCATTGCTTGCGGATTAGGTGGTGGCACCGGTACTGGAGCGGCGCCGATCGTCGCCCGCGCGACCAAGGAGCAAGGAATTCTCACGGTAGGCGTAGTGACCAAGCCGTTCTTCTTTGAAGGAAGCCAGAGGATGAAAATCGCCGAAAAGGGGTTAGATGAGCTTTCCAAAGAAGTAGACGCGATCATCGTTATTCCTAACGACCGACTGCTCGCCACTACCGAAAAAGATACCAGCTTCAAAACTGCTTTTGCCAGCTGTGACGATGTACTGCGACAAGCCGTCGAGGGCATATCTGACCTTATTACTACTCCCGGCATCATCAATGTGGACTTCGCCGACATCAAAGCGGTCATGCAAAATGCCGGCTCTGCCTTAATGGGCATCGGATCGGCTATCGGCGAACGACGGGCGGAAAGAGCTGCCTTCCAAGCGGCCAATTCTCCGCTCTTGGAGCTTTCTATCTTAGGGGCTAAGGGGGTCCTATTCGCTGTTTCCGGCGGTGAAGATTTAGCGCTTCATGAAATTCAGGAAATTGCTAAAATCATTACTGAATCGACTGACAAGGATGCTAAGGTCATCTTCGGGGCCATTCATGACCCACGGCTTAAGAAAGGTGAAGTCAAAGTCACTGTCATCGCAACCGGCTTCCCTACTGACGCGCCCAAGAAAACTCTTTTTCAATCTCAAGCTCAATCAAACTTTCTGAAAGAAGAAGCTCAGCCGGCGAAAAAAGAAATTAATAATACCGGCATGGCGGAATATGTTAAAAAAGTGGAAAAAAAAGTGGAAATAATCGACGACTTTGAAAATCAGCCTGAAGACTGGTCTGCAGTTCCAGCCTTCTTAAGAAGAAACAAAAAATAATAATGATCTATGATCTCATCATTATAGGGGGAGGCCCCGCCGGCGCCGCCGGCGCCGTTTATGCTGCCCGCAAGCGTCTAAAAACTCTATTGATTACTTTTGATTTCGGCGGACAGAGCAATGTTTCCGAAAACATCCAAAACTGGATTGGCACTATTAATATTCCAGGTGCCGAATTGGCGGGTAATTTTAAAAAACACATAGAAGCCTACAAGAATGATGTGGTGGAAATCAAAGAAGGAGAAAAGGTGACTGCGATAAGGAAAGAGGAAAATTTTTTTGTTGTAACAACTGACAATAATTCAAGCTATCAAGGCAAAACTATTTTATTAGCCGCTGGTTCCGGTCGGAAGAAATTAGAAGCCAAAAAAGCGCTGGAACTTGAACATAAAGGTCTGACCTATTGTGCCTCTTGTGACGGCCCGCTTTTTACAAACGAGGATGTCGCAGTCGTCGGCGGAGGCAACGCCGCCTTTGAAACCGCAGCGCAATTGCTCGCTTACTGCAAATCTGTCACCTTGTTAAACAGAAGCGATATGTTCAAGGCTGACCCGATAACGGTGGAAAAAATACTTAAAAATCCTAAAATAAAAGCCGTAAAAAATATCGAAATTGTTGAAATTAAGGGAGACAAAATGGTGGAGGGCTTAATTTACAGAGACATAAAAACTGGCAAACGGCATGAACTGAAAGTCGCCGGCATCTTCGTTGAAATCGGCCAAGTTCCCAACACAACCTTCGTCAATAGTTTGGTCAAATTAGATAACTATAACCGCATTGAAATAGACCCGTGGACCGGTAAAACTTCCCTGCCGGGAATTTGGGCGGCCGGCGATGCAACTAATATCAAATATCACCAAAACAATATCGCCGCCGGCGATGCCGTGAAAGCCGTGGAAGACATATATGTAACACTGCACGCAAAATAAAAAGCCCTCAAGGGAGGGCTTTAGTGATAAAAATAAATCCAAGCAAGACGGCATGGAAAAACCAGATTAGAATTTGGAAATTAAAATCTCTTTCTTTTGGCTTCAGCTTCCAGCCGTTTGTCAGACCCCATTTCCATGTCCAATTGAGTATTGGATAAAATGGCTTGGGGCAAAATGATAATTTGCCGGGATAATGATGAGTCACCAGATCATAAATCAAGTGAGACAGCCATCCTGCGCTGAAATAAAATCCTCCCGTCAAATACCATTCAACAAGAGAAAGCAAGATAAAAAATGGGAGGCCGTGGAAAAATTCATATATAGGTATCCAGGGTTTCATCTTGTCTCCGAAATCTATGGCATCTTGCTCGACAAGGTTCTTCAATTTCTTGCCCACTTTCTTGGCCAGAGCTTTGAAATACAGAGGACAAATAAAATCAGGAAGCACTGAACCAGCAATGACCAGCGCTCTTTGTTCCGGAGTCGCTTCCGGTATGGCAAAAGCAATAATTGCTCCCGCCATGAGGTGTGTTCCGAAATCCATGTTTTTGAGTTTTAGCCTGCCTACGCAGGCGGATGAATATTGAGTTTTTAAATCTACCCAAATACTACCAAATATTTATCATTTTGTCAATCTATGGGCTAATTCGCCCGAATAGGCGAATAGATAGTTATGAAAGGAGAAAATCTAGAGATGAGCTTACTTTCTCGTAGACGGAAGATGAAAATGCCTTTTTGTTTTCAGCTGGCATCATGCCTTGGGTATAATTCTCTACTTATTCCTTAAAGATCGGCAGACGAACTCCGAGCATGGTTTTATCCATAGCCGGTATAGCCTCCATAATTTTTTGTTCAACTTTGGCCTGATCAAAAGTCCCAAAAGAAATCAGTTCTCCGGTAATAGAATCCTTCAAGGAATCCTTAAGCGCCTCAAGATTATTTTTGCTTAGTAATTCAACCGGCAATTCTTGTAAGTTTTTTGTCATATTTTAAGTCTACCAGTCCTCCCCCGTAAAAGCAAAATGTCCACATTCCCAACCTTTTGATGATTTTGATTGCGGTGGTAAAATGAAGGCATTAGTAGCCCCGATGTAAAGTCGGGGCCCC
>DATBWL010000033.1:0-2502 GCA_036514795.1 Minisyncoccota bacterium | reverse complement strand
AGTCGTGCTGATCGCAACCGCGGCAATTAAAAGAAATTTTCTGGTTTTATCGCTGAATTTGGAAACATCAAGCTTGGATTCATCCGCTGGTAAAATTTCTTGAATCTCGGTAATTTGGCTCATAACTTGCTCTAGTCCTGCGCCTTCAGATTCTTTATTTAAAAATTTTTCTGGATTTGTGTTCATGTTATTTTTTTAGGTCTTCTTTTAATCCTTTTTTTAATTCCCCAAGGGCTTGATTTAGCAAGTTAAAAAATTTCGACTTTTCTTGCCCCGAAGCCTTATTATCCTTAATTTTCTCTGATAATATATTGAGTTCTTTTATGTCTTGATCATTCATGCTTACAATGATAGCATATTCTTCTTAAAAAATCAAGCCCCTATTTTATGCGGTTTTTGGGCCAAATAATCGAAATATTTCTTTATCCCCTCGTAGGTCTGCTTGGCCATTCTTTTCATCTGCTCTTCCCTTTTATAATAAGTGCTGAATATCCTCTCGTATATGTAGCCGTATTCAATCAGCACGCTCCTGGTATTTAAAGTATTATTGGCGCCTAAGGCGATCAAACTCTGGTCTGGCACCACCCCGCCCGATTCTTTCTTGTAATCGCTTATGTAATAATTCTTAAAAAGCGAGTTAAAAACAAAAAATCCCAAGGGTGAGCTTGCTTTGGAGTTTTTTAGGCTTTCTTCCGGGATATAAACGGCGAAACCTTTATATTTGCCTCTCTGGTGTGTCTTCGTTCGAGGATAGTCATTGAAGTGAATATGGATGACGGCGCCGATGTTATTCTCATCCGCCCATTTATTTATGCCGTATAGCTTCAGCACCATGCCGTCTGAAGCGTCATTGTGATACACATTTTCAAATTCTTCCACTTCGCCGTTCCTGATCTTGTCGTCA
Organism: Minisyncoccota bacterium; assembly: GCA_036514795.1. Lineage (GTDB taxonomy): Bacteria > Patescibacteriota > Minisyncoccia > Phycocordibacterales > UBA9973 > DATBWL01. Next base: position 1,598 of record DATBWL010000033.1, on the reverse strand, counting down.
AATTTTTCTTTTGAGTTTTTGATGAATTGGAGGATGACCTCTTCATTATTTTGAAAATAGTCGGCGAATTCCTTTTTGTAACCGTTCCAATCTCGGGTGATGAAAACTTCAAAATTTTTGTCCTGCTTTAACCGGTCATAGAGCATAAGAGCCAATTTTACATTCATGTCAGCTTCCTTGACGCCTAGAAATTCCGTTCCCCATGATCCATCATCATGCCCGGGCACGATTAAAACTTTAGCCGGCGTCCCAGCATCAGCGAAAAACACCGGCATTAGAAGGAGAAGTAATATGAACAGATTCGACAAACTCACTGTAAATAATAATTTCTTCATAGTATTATGATAACATGCCAGAATTACCTGAGGTCCAAACTACGGTTAAGGGTTTAAATAAGGTCCTGCCGGGACTCGTAATTTCCAATGTCTGGAGCGATACTATTTCTTCATTTAATCAATTCAAGAGGGCTGTGACGGGAAGCAGGATAAAGGAAGTGGGAAGGCGCGGCAAAAATATCCTAATTTATCTCTCTAATAACCAAGTTATATTGATACATATGAAGATGACCGGTTGTCTGCTTTACGGCGTCTACCAGCCGGGCGAGAGATTCATTCATGCCATTTTTTCGTTTTCCAACAAAAAACAGATGGCCTTTTCAGATCTCAGAAAATTCGGTAAAATCGTGCTGATCAAAGGCGAACCTTTGGAGTCCCCTCATTTAAACCATCTTGGCCCGGAGCCATTGGAACAAAATTTCACTTTTTCCAAATTTAAAGCGATTTTGGACAAAAAGCCTGCTTGGAAAATAAAGACCTTGCTGATGGACCAAACTTTGATTGTCGGAATTGGAAATATCTATTCTGACGAAATTCTCTGGTCTGCGGGTGTGCATCCTGAAGAAAAAGAAAAAGATATTCCGCAGAAAAAATTTAAGGTGATATTTTCTTCCATGAAAAAGGTTTTAAAAAAGAGCATCGCTTTGGGCGGAGACTCAATGTCTGATTATCGAAACATTAACGGGGAAAAGGGCAAGTTTCAGCTTTACCACCGGGCTTACCGGCGAACCGGTGAGAAATGCGAAAAAAACGATGGGGGTGTTATAATAAGAAAAAAGTTGGGTGGCCGTAGCGCGCATTTCTGTCCGGTCCACCAAAAACTGTTTAGAAACCCGCCTGAACGAGTCATTCGGGCAGGTTAGAAATTTTAAAGATGGATGTCTTAAAAGAATTAAAGTGGTTTCTCTTAATCTTGGTGGGCCTTTGGGTCATCTGGTTTTTGACCGGCGGTCCAAAGCGCCTAGAAGACAAGCCTTTCATCAAGCCGGTCAAACCTGTCGATACTGGAGAAACTTACCGCTAGATATTCAAAATCCGAAAAATAGCCACTCCTAGCGCCACTGAAACATTAAGGGACTCTTTCCTGCCTTGCATGGGAATTTCGGCAATAACATCGCACTTTTTCAAAATTGAAGAAGGAAGACCGGTGACTTCATTGCCGACAATAAAAGCTAATTTTTTCCAGCCGTAGGCTGGTCCGCCTCTGGCGGACACTTTCTTATAATCAATAGATTTTGGCGATTGCTCTATGGCGATGATATA
>DATBWL010000032.1:0-2652 GCA_036514795.1 Minisyncoccota bacterium | reverse complement strand
CTATTTCTTCATTAATAAAGGTTCCGTTGGTCTGGATATGATAAAAAATTCCTTTTGCTCGGGCATAATCAGCTATTTCTAAAAAATCGGGACGGACAAAGACCTCTCCTCCTGTAAAACCAATAAAAAAGACTCCGAGGTCGCTGAACTGATCTAAAATATTCTTAAATTCGTGAGTCGAGAGTTCGTTCACGCAAGAACCTTCAAGATAGCAGTGAACGCATTTTAAGTTGCAGCGATGCGTAACTTCAATGAATACTTGCTTTGGAATCATCGCTTTTGTCGTCTGTCTGGTCTTGACTAATATTTTATTTTCCTGTCTAGGCGAGCATATTAAATCCATAAGCTTTCAACCTTTTAGAGCTAACCATTTACCTTTTTTGAGCATCGGTTACAGTTCGGATCCTTCCATCTCAGTCGGAACCAACTCCTTTAACACCCCTTTACTAATAAGCTCGTTTATAAAACTCTTTACGTCTTTGTGTAAGACCTCGGGGCTGACGTCATACTCCTCTATAATTTCACCAACTATCGATTGAATGGTCATTGGCTTCTCAGTTAAACTCCAAATTTTAGTTCCAACATCATTTAGAACGTGAACAGTGCTGTTTTCAGGAGTGAGCAAAACGGTTTCCCCGTCTATTACTCTAGAAACGGCGTCTTCAGAACGGACAACCGACTTCTGAACATTCAGTTTATCCAACGCGACCTCCCAAATTGACTTAAAATATTCAAGAATTTTTTATGACTGTCCAACAAGGATGATCAAGGGAAAAATGTAAATTATAGCAAGGAATTTTCTTTACAAGATTAAAAGTTTCAACTAGCCAATCCTCAGCGATTAATGGTGCTTTCTTTAAAAAATCTGGCATCTCCCGCACTTCAGCATGCTCAAGATCTAAATGCGGTATGGTCTGTGATAGAAGCATTCTCATCGCCTCAGCTGAATTCAGTTTTTCTAAAAAAACTCGATTATCTTGTTTAAGGCCAAAAATGGCTTTTACCCGAAAACCTTTATCGGGCTCTCCTTGATGTTCTCGGGACAGCCCGTCTCCGTATGGAGTTCCGTAAATTAGACATTCGTCTCGAGTGTTTGACAAAATAATTAATTCATCATTGAGAACTTGACCATTGAAATTGCTGTCATCAAGAATTAGCCTTATTAAGGTCGATTTCCCACTTCCCGATGGACCAACAAAAACGTATCCTTCTTCAGCGAATGCTACGGCGGCAGCGTGTATTAAGTAGTGAAATAATCCCCGAATTTTTATAACTTCATGCAAAGCAAAGGGGAGGACGTAGGAATTGAAAACGTCGGAATTAATGTTTTTACCAAAATCTGGGAGACAAGCAAAAAAAAACTTCTCCTGCCGGTCGCACTTTATCTCCGCTGTTTTACCCATGAAGTCGAATTTTGTTGTTACAGTATTTGCCAGCCAGCGATCCTGATTCTTCATTCGGGAAATTTCTTGTTGCTTTTGATTCCTTTCAAGCGTGACTTCTATCTTTAGATCTGGAGCCTGATCAGAACTACCATTTGATAAAAAGTTGCGGTAATTATCGGTAAGACACTCAATAAAGGACGCGTCGTTTGATGTTACTTCAAAAGAAACCTTTGCCATCTCAAATTTTAAAGCTGGTATGAGAGAATTTTTCAAGCTGACTCCTCGAACTAAAATTAGGCAAAATGTCTTAGTTGGTTGAAAGTGTTAAATGTGGTGGTTAACGGCTGGAGCTAAGATTTTAAAAATGCTGGTGAAAGTGGTGTGACTAAAAATGCTGGTGAAAGTGGTGTGACGTATGCTGGAAAGTGCGCTGCGAAAATGACCTGGGTTCTTTAGTTCAAGGCTAAGCGAGAGAAGCCGATTTGTAAATCTAGCTCGGGACTTGTTTTAAGTGGCCAAGAGATAGACGTTTTTCTATGTCTCTTGGCAGGCGATATCCGTCAATAGGCAGAGGAAAGGTTTAATTTTCTGAACGGTGATATTTTTTAATGGTCTTAATTAACTGTTCAACCGGAGAATCTTTTACTAAGTAGGCGCTAGCTCCGGCTTCGGCCCCCCGCTCAGCCAGTTCATGGTTTTCATAAACACTGAGAAGAATTACGGGAATTTTTGGATAAAGTTTTTTCAAGGTGTGAGTGGCCTCAATTCCACCCATTCCAGGCATTTTAACATCCATTAATATAAGGTTGGGGTAAAGATTTTCCGCTAGTTTGATAGCTTCCAGTCCATTTTTCGCCTCTCCCACCACCTGAATATCTTCTTCCTGATCGAGAAGGGCCCTAAGCCTTCCCCGAACCTTCCTATTGTCATCGACGAGCAGCATTTTAATTTCGTGCGTGATCGTGGTTAAGCCCAATCTCAAATCCTTATATTCTCCAAATTAATAGGCATTTTTTTAATTTAAACCAAAATTATTAAAATGTAACTATATCAGCGAGGGGATTATCGGATAGAAAATTTTTTTTGAATATACCTCTTACTCTGGTTGAATTTAAGAAAAGAGATATAAATCATTAATATTTATTTTGTTCGCGGGTTGTTAACTTGAGTTTAAAAAGAGGTTAAGTTTTGAAGAAATCTTAGAAGACGGCGAAAGGGCGTTGGATCTCAGTTTTTTTCTTCATTGTTAGACGTAGGGATAGTGACT
>DATBWL010000031.1:0-7314 GCA_036514795.1 Minisyncoccota bacterium | reverse complement strand
CCACAATAAAAAACTATAAGCCATGAGCAAAATGTTTAATCCAAACGCTGAACTTCTGCAATTCATCGGCTTCGGTGAAGAAGAACAAAAAGAAAAAAGAGGAACTTATGTATTAATGCAAATCCCAACTCGCCCCGATGATTACGGGGAATACGGCTATGTGCACGCGATGATCGTCAATGCTTCCTTTGACCAATTCCGCGAGATATTGTTTAAGGAAGATTATATCAAAGAAAAATGGGCGCAAATCACTTGCGGGCACATCTTTGGTGAAATGATATACAATGCCGCTTTTCATGGAAACAAATGCGACCCAGCCAAGAAAATAGATATTGGCGTATGGTTTGGCTCCAGAGGCATGTTGTTTGGAGTGAAGGACGAAGGATCATTTTTCAGAAGCCCTAAGGTCAAAGAGATGGTGGAAAAACTGGAAGATATCCCCTCTTCAACAGGGAGCGCTTCTCGCGGGGACGGCATGGACCAAATCCAAGAAGCCGACAAGGTTTTCGTCTCAAATGAGGAGAATACTCTCTATACGGCTGTGCTCTTAAGCCAATTAGAGAAGTAAAAAAATAACCCCGACCAACAATTGTTGGTCGGGGTTTTGTGTTTAATTGCGCTGCGTGTTTTTTAGTTTAATAAAAGAGCTTTTTTTCGCAAGAACGGTTCTTGCGAGTTCCCTTTGCCTAGCTTCTTTTAGAGTTTTATATTCCTCGGAAAAAACTAGGTGAAATTTCGCCTTGCCCTTTGTAAATTCTGAACCCATTTTTGAGTTATGATAAAAAAGTCTATTTTTCAGACTTTCTGTAATACCTATATATAATTTCCCAAAATCATTTTTAATCATGTAAAGATAATACATAAGACAATTATATGCCTGTTCGAAATAATTTGAAATGCCTATGCCCCTCGACTTCCCTCGACCTTGCTCGGGATAAAATACTCGGGGCACTCAACTCAAAACAAAAGACACCCAAGAAGGGTGTCTTTTGTTTTTCGCTCTTAGTGGTGGTTCACCACGAGCGAACTTCGATATATCGAAGTGATTTGAAATGCATATGTCCCTCGACTACGCTCGGGACACTCGATTCTAGATATTTATCCTAGAGTCAAGGGCTTGCCACGAGTGAGGAGAAAATTTTGAACGAAGTGAAAAATTCACGACGAATCGAGTGGAGATGGGCGGAATCGAACCGCCGTGCAAAAAACTTCCTTTAAAGACTCTACGCGCTTAGAGTATTTATTTTGTTTAAATCTAAAACCTATGAAATATCCAAAAAAGTTTTAAATCGAGCTCTAAGTTGTTGAATTTGAAGCGAGCAGTCTCAAATCCTATCTCGAAAATATAATGCCTTCTTCAACCTCTCGAGAATCAGTTGAGAAGACACCAGCTTAGGCTAAAGCGTAGGCTGGAGCAAAATCTTTCATACCGAAGTATGGAGATTGCTTTGAGGTTAATTTTGCAATTAGCCGTTGAGTGAAGATTTGCGAGTTTACACTCATGCTCGGCGTGCACCTTAAAGGTTAGGCTTTCTGTCTAGGCCGATCATCCCCGAATTACGAAGTAATTCGCCCCGAGTATGCTCGAGGGGCTACCTCACAATTCATGAACGACCGGCTATTTTGTTGTCAATTTTTTCAGCCAAAGGCGGATCAGCCTCAGGCTGACAAAGTTCGGCGAAGCTCTCGGTCGGACTCTCTTTTTTTGATGCTCTCCCGCTTGTCATATTTCTTTTTGCCGCGGACCGTGGCGATCAAAACCTTTATTTTAACCCCCTTATTATACATCGAAAGAGGCACGATTGTCAACCCCCTGTCTTCCCCATAGCCGGCCAATTCCCTAATCTCTTTTTTTGTCAGGAGTAGTCTTCTGTTCCTGTCTGGATCATAGCTCTCTGGGGTATTTTTAGCCTGATAAGGGGGTATATGAGCGCCAATCAGGTAAGCTTCCCCGCCCCGGATGATAACAAACGCCCCCTCCAAAGATCCTTGATGGTTCTTGATTGATTTTACCTCCAAGCCCAAAAGCTCGATTCCGGCTTCAAATTTATCCAGAATTTCATAGTTAAATCGGGCTTTTTTGTTTTCCACCAAAGCCTGCATAGCTAAATTCTAGCACAATCCCCAGAAAGTTTGACAGAAGGATCAGGCTTTGCTACAATCGTTGTCCGTCCTTTAAAAGGCTTTTTGCCGACTAATTTTAAAAGCCCGGAGCATATCTCAAAAAGAGATGTCTTCCGGGCTTTTCGAATGATCAATCGGGAGATTGAGCACGAAAAACAAGGCAATGTTCGAGCCTATAAAATCCGACTTAAAACCCAAAAGTTTTAACAATGAAAAAGTTCTTTCAAAACCCAAAGAAGAATTCCGATTTAAGAAAAAAAATCGGAACCATCGGCACAAAAAGTGCCAACATGACACTCGACAACATCCTGATGATTTTCCTGCTTCAGGATTGCAGTGAAGAAGTATTCGACACCCGAAAAACGAAAATTGAATTCTGGACGGAAAAAACCCGTACTTCATCCAGTTTTGTTCACAGAGTGGAGAAACCGGACGTACTGACTGTCGATGTTTTTTCCGTAATTAAGGAAGGGCATGATTTTAACAGCCTTAAAGATGCGCTTAAAATCACCAAAAAAGAAAATCACCCGATTATTGCCCTGCTCCTGACTGACGCGAAAAAACTGAGCGCCTCTAAAGAAGATCAACAGATCTTCGGAAAAACCTTAGGGGATATCTTAAGGGAAGTCATGGAGAAACACGGAGCAAATTCCGAACAGCTTTACACGGCCGCCCGCGCTGCGCTGGTGGAGCGCAAACGCGCCATCGCGAAATGCCTCACAGAATTTGACGGCAAACACTCCAGCGAAAAAGGCATCGCGACCAAAGAAAGCGCCTTGAGTTTTGCGAGCTTAAGAAGCAAGAGTGACATCAACCTGATCCACCTGATCGGCCATAAAGCCCTCGATGTGGACATCATCTTTCAACGCCATATTCATGAAAATGTCATCACGGCTGGAGAAAGGACGCAAAAGTTTATCCCGGCAATCTTAAAAAAGCTCCGCTCCATCGAGCCGACCACTTGGCTCGAGAAAGACGGCACCATTTATTCGGAGCCGACCCGCCACACCCTGATTTCTTACGAAAACATGAGGAATGTCATTGAAAAAGCCATCAGGGAATTTGAACCGGCTAAAACGGAGACAATACAAAAAAACGGCAATGGAATGCCCTCCGATGCCATGCATCACACGCCCAGCCTGTTGCCCAACAGCGAAGCTTATCGTGAGGCACCGGCTATTGCCTGATAATTCTTCTTTGGAAAAACACGAAGCCCTGCAAATTTGCAGGGCTTTTCTTTTTGTGCTAGAATAACCAAATAATTTATCATATCTATATATATCCATAAGACTTGAGAGAAAGAATAAATAATCAAATACGCGCCAAAGAACTTAGGGTTATCGGCAGTGAAGGCGAGAATCTCGGCCTTCTTAAGCTCTCCGACGCGCTAAAGGCCGCCCAGGCCAAGGGTCTCGACCTGATTGAAATCTCTCCCAATGCGACCCCGCCGGTTGCAAAAATAATGGAATATGGTAAATTTGCTTACGAACAAAACAAGAAGCAAAAGAAGGCCAAGGCTGGCGCCCACCGCACCGAAACCAAATCTTTACAGGTCAAACCGGGCACTGGCGAGCATGATCTCCTTCTTAAGGCTAAAACAGCCTCAAGCTGGCTTAAAGAAGGCCATCGAATCAAAATAGAACTTTATCTTTCCGGCCGCTCTAAATATATGGAAGAAAAATTTCTCAAAGAGCGCCTGGATCGCTTGCTTCATTTAATAACCGAGGATTTCAAAATAGCGGAAAATTATAAGAGATCGCCGAAAGGTCTCCAGATAACCATAGAAAAAGCATAGAAATAGTTATAAAGTTATGAAAACCAATAAATCATTTACCAAAAGATTGAAGATCACCAAGAACGGAAAAATTCTCGGACGAACGCCGGGTTTCAACCATTTCAATGCCAAGCAGTCGCGCACCAAACAGCTCTCCGGCAAGAAAAGGCAAGGTTTCCGAATAGGCGTAAAACAAAGAAGCCATTTATTACCCTATGCTTAGCAAAGCTAAGCCGGGCGATCATTCGCTCGGCGAATGATTTAGCCATTATTAAATTTATTTTTTAAAAATATGAGTCGAGTTAAAAGAGGCACAATTGCAATAAAAAGGAGAAGGAATGTCCTAGCGCAAGTAAAGGGTTATCGTTTCGGCCGGTCAAAAAAGGAGAGGCAAGCCCGAGAGGCGATCGTTCACGCCGGAGCGCACGCTTTCGCGCACAGGAAAGACAAGAAAGCCGACCGCAGGCGCTTGTGGCAAGTCAAGATCAACGCAACACTGCGCGAGATGAATATGTCTTACAGCAAATTCATGGGCGCCATGAAAAAAAAAGGTATTCTTTTGGACCGAAAAGTTCTCGCCGATCTAGCCGAAAATCACCCAACCATCTTCGCCAAAATCGTTAAATCAGTATCTTAAGGGCAAAAGGTTCAAAATAACTTTGGATGTGCCTTTTGGTAACAAAGTAATTTTCTGGATTATTATCTAAAAAAATATTGAGGATATTTTTACTCAGGCAAATTTCAGTTTGCCTGTTTTTCATTTCTGGCATAGACATCAATATTTCAATCATAGCGAAACATCTTTCAGAAGAATCTTTACAGGTTAGCATATCTTTTTTTTCATATGCATTAAAAGCTCGGATAAATTCGCTTCCCAAATTTGCCATATAAAAATTAGCTTTCCTTTCTGATTTCATTTTATTTTTTTAATTAAAATTTCTCTTATTTTTCTTCTTATTTCTTCATTTTCTATTTCCATACTTCGATTGTTTTGGGCTTTTATTTAACGATTTTAAATTCTTCTTCTTTGTCTTTTTTAATCAACTCGATGATCTTATCGAGGAGACGCTTCGGGTCTGAATCAAAGACAATTTTTTTGTTCGGCCGATGGCTCTTCTCCCAAATATTTTTGATTACTTCATCAGTCGCCCAAGATCCTTCCAAAACGCCTATCGGTTTATTGTCTTCAAAAGCGACGGTGAATTCATGTATGGTGCCTATCCTGCCGCAGCCTAAAATCACAGCATCAGACGAACGCGTTAAAAGTATGTCTCTCATTTGATAACCGAAACCGGTATAGATAATCAAATCCAGATAATCAACCGGCAAACGGTAAGTCTCTATGTGCTCGCGCTCAGTCGCGGCCGGAGAAAGACCGATTGAGACTCCCCCTTCTTCTTTGGCGCCCATCGCCGACCAAAGTGGAAAACCGGTCGTCGCCCCAGTGATCAACACCCCGCCATGGCGGATTACTTCCCGGCCAAGTTCTTTGGCCATCTCAAGCGCGTCTGATCCGCAAGATTCGGTCTCAGCCGCGCCGGAGATGCAGATTTTTAATTTTTGATGTCCGTGTTTTTCGTTATTTTCCATATTGATATTATACATCAATTTCCACGCTCTCGCCGTCTTTCGGATTGACGGCGTCAATCGCCAAATAATCCCGAAGCTTCTGTACCAAAAAAAGAGCTGACTTTGGCTCCCCCATCACGATAAAGACTTTTTTAATGGTTTCTGAAGTATTCTGAACAAATTTTAACAAATTATCCGAATCTTTATGGCCGGAATATCCTTCAATTTTTACGATACGAGCCCTAATCGGAACTTCTGTCCCTTCAATCCTGACTTGTTTGACACCCTCTTCAATCAATCGGCCCAAGGTGCCGACCGACTGATACCCGGTCAAAAGTATCGTGTTGTTGGGATCAGGCAGATAATTTTTTTCATGATGAATAATGCGGCCACCAGAAGACATGCCCGAACCGGCGATAATAATTTTGGGATTCGCCATCTTCAAAATCATTTTTGACTGTTCCGTTTCCATTGTTTCTTTCAAGCCCGGAAATACGAAAATATCATCGCCGGCTTTGATTTTCTGCCTAGCGATATCATTAAAATAATCCGAATACTTGCGATAAATATCGGTCAATTTGATGGCCAGCGGTGAATCCAGGAAAAACGGCACCATTGGCACTCGGTTATTTTCTATCAAATCATTAATTTCAAACAAAAGTTCTTGGGTCCGTTCCAGAGAGAAAGTCGGAATCATCAGCGTTCCCTTCCTTTTGGTATTATCTTCAATAACCTCTTCTAATTTTTTTTTTCTTTCAGATTTTGATTCATGATTCTTGTCGCCATAGACAGACTCCATGATCAAGTAATCAGCATCGGTGATCTCTTCCGTGTCGGGCAAAATAGGCGACGGCGAATTGCCCAGATCTCCGGTGAAAACAATCTTCTTGCCTGCCCCGATTTGTCCCGAGCTTTGTCGAGGGAGCTTTGTCGAGGGGCCGTTAACCTGAAATTCAATCATCGCCGAACCCAAGATGTGACCGGAATTTCTGAAAGTAGCCGTTAATCCATCGCCTAAGTCAATAGTTTCTCTGAAAAGAAAACCTTGCCAAAGATTCATGGCTTTTTTAATGTTTTCCTCAGTATAAATTTTATCCAGACCGTGAATGGTATCTCGCTTGAGAATATTCATGGTGTCTTCAAGCATCGGATAAGCCAAATCTTTCGAAGGCAGGGTGGAGTAAATTTTACCTTTAAATCCCTCATTGATCAACCGAGGAATTCGTCCGATGTGGTCTATGTGAACATGGGTAATGAAAAGAATTTCAATTTCTTTCGGATCATAAGGCAGGGGTTGCCAGTTCGTATCTTCCGCAATTTTTTCTCCCTGTACCAAACCGCAATCGATCAAAAATTTCCTGCCGGTCTCCAGATCCTCAAGCAGATAGTTAGCGCCGGTGACGCTTTGCGCTCCGGAGCAGAAAGTAATTTTTAATTTTTTGCTACTTTCTGCCATTTATAGTGAGCTAGTCGAACTATTTTCCTCCGTGGTTTTATTAACCCTGTCGACCAATTCATTCAAAGTGCAACTTGATTTGACCACGAAATCACGAATACCAAGATCTTGGCATTTTTTTATATCCCCTTCTCCCGAGAGATTAGAGAAGACAAGAATCGGGATTTTTTTAGTCTTCTCGTTTTGTTTAAATTTTGCCAGCAATTCAAAACCGTCTGTGCCGGGAAGAAGCAGGTCAAGCAGGATCATATCCGGCGTCTGGCTTTTTAATATCTCAAAGGCCTGATTGCTGTCAGAGGCAACTGAAACTTCATAACCGTTTTCTTTCAGCTTCTTGGAAGCCATGCGGGAAAGAAACTGGTCATCCTCAACGATTAGTATTTTTTTCATG
>DATBWL010000030.1:0-4984 GCA_036514795.1 Minisyncoccota bacterium | reverse complement strand
TGAACATCGATATCCGCCCAAGCTTCTTTGGCGCGAGTGATCAAACGAATAAAACCGTTATAGGCAACGATAAACCAGAGCACTAAAACACCTAATATAATTAAAACAATTGTTAGTGGAGACATAACGCTATGTTTAAAGTTATAAAGTTTGTAAAGTTCTTAAAGAAGAATACAAACTTTCAACTTGATTACTTTATAAACTTTCCACTTTTCCTGTCTTGCCATTCTTGGACCAAAACGAGCAGTGGCGATGCGAGGAAAATTGAAGAGTAGGTGCCGAAGAACATGCCGGCGGAAAGCATCAGAGCGAAATATTTGGTTGATTGCGGGCCGAAGAAAAAAAGAGAAAGCAAAACCAAAATGACGGTAAGCGAGGTGTTGATCGAACGGGTATAAACTTGCTCCAAGCTTCGACCGACTGTTTCCTTGAAATCGTCTGAAAGGCGGTTTTTTATATTCTCGCGAACGCGGTCAAACACTACGATAGTATCTGAAACTGAAAGACCCAAAATAGTCAGCACCGCCACAACGAACAAGGTATCCACTTCCACGTGGCTATAATAAGAAAGGATAGTGAAAAGACCGATGGGAATAGCCACATCGTGAAGCAGGGTAACGATGGCAATGATGCCGTATTTCCAAGAAGAAACAGGTTTAGAAACTTTCCTAAAAGCATAAGCGATAAAAAGAATAATGGCCAAGATGACTGCTGAAAGAGAAACTATGGCTTTGCGCCGCAGTTCAGTCCCAATGGAAGGTCCGATGGAGTTGAAGCTTTTTTCTTCAACTTGATATGATCCTCCCAAAGATAGCGCCTTAAATAAAGCGATGCGTTCAGCTTCTGTCAGATCTTTGGTCTTAATGATATAACCCTTATCTCCCGTGACTTGAACTATCACTTCCCCTATGTTGTTTAATTTTAAGGCTTCAGATATTTGAGCACTTTCCGGACGGCCGTTAGGATATGATACTTCTGCTAATGCTCCGCCCTTAAAATCGATAGAGAGCCTCAATCCTAAGGTTGATAAAAGAATGATTGAGACCAAAACTAAAACTGCTGATATGGCGAGAAATATTTTTTTGTGTTTGATGATAAACATAATTTAGTTGAAAGTTATAAAGTTCATAAAGTAAAAAGTTATTTTGAAATACCAGAACTGAATAAAAATTTGGCGAATTTGCTTTCACTTTTGACATTAAGCGCATAAAGAAATATGCGGCTGATGATTATGGCGGATAACATTGAAGTCAAAACTCCCAAACCTAAAACCAAAGCAAAGCCTTTGATCAAAGATGTGCCGAACCAAAAAAGAATGATGGCAGTAATGATACTGGAAGTGTTGGAATCGCGAATGGAAAACCAGGCTCGTGAGAAGCCGTTCCTCATTGATTCATTTATGCTTTTTCCCAGCTTCATCTCCTCTTTCAAGCGCTCAAAGATCAACACATTGGCATCTACCGCCAAACCGATAGAGATAATAAAACCGGCGATAGAAGCGGCGGTCAAAGTGACAGGAATCAATTTAAACAAAGCCAGCATGATCGATACATAAAGAGACAAGGCGATGATAGCGATAAGGCCCGGCAAGCGGTACCAAAGAATCAAGAAAATGGCGACGAAAAGAAGACCAATTAAAGCCGCTTTAATGCCGGCATCAATCGTCGTGGCTCCCAGAGATGGTCCGATAGTTTGGGTGGAAATCAGCGTGATCGGCACAGGCAAGGCGCCGGAATTAAGACGGCCGACCAAAGTCTTGGCCTCAACCGGAGTGAAGCTGCCGGAAATCTGCGCGCGTCCGCCGGAAATCTCTTCTCGCACCACCGGAGTAGAAATCGGCGAACCATCCAAATAAATGGCGACGGTCTTGCCGACATTCTCTTTGGTAATTTTACTGAATAGATCCGTGCCTTCTGAATTAAATTGAAGAGAAACTATCGGCTCGCGGGTATTCTGATCAAATTCTAAAATAGCGCGTTCTAGGTATCGGCCAGTTAAGCTAGTCGCAACATAATCATTTTCTCCTTCTGTTTTAAATTCCAAAAGCGGAGTTTGTCCGATCATGGCCACCGCCCGGTCAATATCGGTCACGCCCGGCAGATCAACTATCAGGCGCTGTTCTCGGCTCGCAGATAGACTCGCTTCTTCAGTTTGCACAATAGGCTCAGAAACTCCAAACAAGTTGACCCGGCGTTCGATAATATCGCGAAGAGAAGCCATAGAATCAGCCACATCGGAGGATTTGACAGCTGAGAGATCAGCTTTGTATATCAAATGCGTGCCACCGGAAAGATCAAGGCCCAGCTTGAATGGGAAATTTTTGAAGGCGGCTGGAGCAGGAATGGGTTTTATATTCTCCAATGTCGGCTCTGAGGTGTAGACAAAGTATCCGACAAAAATGCCGAGCAAAAGTATGACGATAGCGGAAATTCTGGTTTTTATCATAAAATTTATATTAAACTTTTTTTCTCAAATACGCAACTAGACCGGCGACTAGGATGCCTAAACCGAAGCCAGTCAAGACATCGGAGGGAAAATGGATGCCGGCCATAACTCTAGCGAAACCGATGAGAAGCGCCGCGAGCGCCAGCCAAAGACCCAAGCGCTTGTGATGAAAATATATAACCGTGGCCAGAGCAGAAAAGAATGTCGCATGCCCAGAAGGAAACGAGTAAGGATCATCCGCAGAGAAAAGCTTGTTGACTCCGTCCAAAACCGCATAGGGACGAGGGTGATCAATTAAATTTTTGAGCAGCGTGGAAACACCCCAAGCCGCCGCCGAGACAATCAGCACCAAGGCTATTTCTCTCATTTTTTTTCTGAAACCAATCCAGATATTCTCCCTCGGGCGTAGCCCTATGGGCGAGCCGGGCGAGGCTCCCCTTTTATTTTCTAAATGCCAAAATAAAAAAAAAGTGGCCGCAATAACAATCAGAATGCCGAAAGTGGTCGCAAAAAAAATAATAATCTGGTCACCGGAAGCTGATCGGCCACTGAGGCTATTGAGAAATTTAAAAAATTGAATATCTAACATTAGTACTATTATATCCCTAAAAATTCATTCCGCATATCATCGCGGTGCGCCGGCCGGGAATAGCGGCGCATGCTCATCAGTATCCCCAAAGCGGCAAATTCGGTCAAAAGGTGCGATCCGCCGTAACTCATAAAAGGCAGGGGCACTCCGGTAACTGGGAGTAAACCGATATTCATGCCGATGTTTACCAAGAGATGCGCAACTAAAAAAATGGCCACCCCCATACCAAAAAGCATTTCAAAGTTGCCGGTGCCATGGAGCGCCACCATAAGTATCCTCCAAATCACCAGTCCGTAAAGAAGAAATAAAATCATAACGCCAACGAACCCCCACTCCTCGGCAAAAGCGGCAAAAATAAAATCAGTCTGATATTCAGGCAAAAAATTCAAACGCGACTGTGTGCCATAGCCGACGCCTTTGCCCAACAAGAGCCCTGAGCCGACAGCGATAGTTGATTGATAAGCATTATAACCAGAGCCACGAATATCAGTCAGCGGATGAATAAAGCTGATAATCCTCACTTTCTGATAGGGCTTGAAAACAAAGAGCCAAAGTCCAAGAAAAATGGTAATGACAATGAAAAAAACTGTCAACAAATGTTTTTTGGAAATGCCTGAAACTAAGATCATACCTATCCAGATCAGAAAAATAATAATAGCTGTGCCGAAATCAGGCTGAAGAAAAATCAAGAGAAACGGCACGAAAGCGTAAATGGCCGAAATAATAATATGCTTGAAGTCGGCAATCTCAATATGCCGTCGAGAAAAATATTTGGCTAGAATCAATATCAAAACCAATTTCATGAAGTCAGCGGGCTGAAAGGCGAAGTTGCCCAGATCAAACCAGCTTCTCGCCCCCTTGACCGTATGGCCAATTGCGAAAAGCAAAATCAAAAGGGAACAAAAAAATAAAAAAAGATAAACTAGAATATCTGTCCTTTTTAGGATTCTTAAATCAACGGAAGAAAGCACAAAGAAAACCGCAAGCGCTATGATAATCCAGAATATTTGTTTTTCAAAAAATGATATCTGGGCCGTCGGCGAGAAGGAAAATGATTTCATGGTGATAAGCCCCGCCCCCAGTATCGGTAACAATAAAAAAACCATTATCCAGTCGATTCTCTTGTGGAGTTCTGAAAACATCTTAGAGTTTGAAGGAGAAAGGATTAATCTCAGGGAAAATATCCGTGGAGAAAATTTGCTCCTCAAACGGTTCCGGCCAAGTAAAATATACCGGCGCAGTGGAATTTTTTGTCAACTGATCCAAAAAAGTGCGACTCGCTGCCAAGGCGTTGCCGTCTTTGTCGTAAAGAATGGCGATGACGGGAAGATTGCTTAAATCATAAATGGAATCGTTGGAAACAACAGCCGAAAGTTTCGGAGTAGAATCGAGGTTGGAAAGTTTTTTATCTCTCACAGAGGCCGGAAAGGTTTCAAATCTCTTGTCTATCTTCTCCCAAACTGGGATTTGGGTAAATTTGAATAAAGTCTTAGCGGGAATGCGGTTCCCGACATTTAAGCTGGGTTCAAAAATAACGAACCGACCGACCGGTCCGATGAAGCTCTCTCCTGCCCGAGAAATGATGAATACTCCGGCATCATCATAAACCCGAAACTCATAGGCGATCTTCCGGACAGCCGAACCGGCATTTTGATTGTCCACATAAGCCATCGCGTTATAGACACTTGAAGTAACCGGAAAAACTCTCGCGAAGCGGATAAGTAGCGTGTTGGTCTGAAACGAACAGAGTTTTTGACAAGAACCCCCGCAGTCCGCCCCTTGTTCATCTGCATTCTGAATACCGTCAAAGCATGTCGGTCCGACATTGAGAGCCGGCGCCACGAAGGAACGGTAAATGAAGATTAAAATAACTCCCACCACAATGGAGATATAGGTGATTTGCTTTTTTGACCGCCAAGATAAAGCCATATTCTCTAATATATCATAAAA
>DATBWL010000029.1:0-6343 GCA_036514795.1 Minisyncoccota bacterium | reverse complement strand
CTTTGGGGATGGTGACCTAGTATTTATAAATCCGCAAATAATAAAACTCTCAAAAAAAAAAGAATCTTTGCCCGAAGGATGCCTGTCTGTTCGTTGGCTTTACGGGGAGGTTAAAAGATCGACTAACGCCACTATCCGCGCCTATAGCGAGGATGGTAAAGTCTTCACTCGCGGCGGCGGCGGACTCCTCGCCCAGATCTTTCAGCACGAGGTAGATCATTTGAATGGCATCCTTTTCACAGATAAAGCCAAGAATTTAGTGGAATTAAAACCTGAGGATTTAAAGAAACATGCCTAATATTAAATTTGCCTTCTTTGGCACACCTGAAATTGCGGTTGATACTTTGGATATCCTAAAAAACAGCGGATTCACTCCATCAGTCATTATCACTGCCAGAGATATGCCTCGCGGACGCAAATTAACTATAACTCCCCCGCCGGTAAAAGTTTGGGCTGAAAATAACAATATTCCAGTCTTTCAGCCAGACAAATTAGATCAAGATTTTGCTTTACAACTTTCAACTTTCAACCTTGAACTTTCCGTGGTGGTCGCCTATGGCAAGATTTTTCCGGAGTGGCTGATCAATACGCCCAAGCTTGGTACTTTAAATATCCATTACTCTTTATTGCCAAAATATCGTGGCGCCTCCCCTGTCCAATCAGCCATACTAAATGGCGACAAAATAACTGGCGTGACTATCCAGCAAATGCAAAACAAATTAGACGCAGGGCCAATTATTGCCCAAGAGGAAGTTGTTATTGATCCGAATGAAAAAACTCCGGAATTGTTAAAAAAATTAACAGAAATAGGCGGTGAACTTTTGGTTAAAACATTACCTGATTATCTTGCCGGGAAAACAATGCCCAGAAAACAAGATGATAATCAAGCTACCTTATGCAAAAAAATTAGGAAGGAAGACGGTTTGATAGATTTAAATGGTAACTCAATAAATAATTACAATAAATTTCGAGCCTTCTTTGAATGGCCTCGGTCATATTTCTTTCGTGATAAAAAAAGAATTATTATTACTGACGCCAAACTCGAGAATGGAATTTTAGTAATAAAAAAAATCTTGCCGGAAGGCAAGAAGGAAATCTCTTGGCGATAGTTATTTCTTCCAGAACTGCACTCCTCGCACCATGTCCTTAAACTTTTGAGCGCCCCTTTTGTATAGAGCTTGCTTCTTCTCTTTTTTCTTTTTGATTTCCGAAAAAACTTGATTCTTGCAGTCATCGATTGCCTCATAAAGATCTTCTTTGTCAGAACTAGAATAGAATTGTGCGCCGTCGATAGTAATACTGCAGTCGGCGTGATAGACAAGGCCGGATTTATGATGATTGGTGGACTTGGCAACTTCAAAATGAGCATTGATTTTGCCACCTGCATTTTGGATCTTAGCTAAAAGTTTACCTAAATCAGTAACGCGCTTAACGACATAATCATTGATCGGATCAGTTAGATCCATATTCTTCGCCTCAACATTTATATTTATTCCTTCCCAAAGCATATATTCATATTAACGCTATTATAATAGTTTAGCAATATCATGATAAGTCACAACTACCATCAGGAGCAACAACAAGATAAAACCGACTGCATTCAAAGCATTGGCAATTTTGGGTTTAATTGGCGAACCTTTTATCGTCTCTATCAAAAGAAAGAGCAATCGGCCGCCATCGAGCGCTGGAAATGGAATCAAATTGATGACTGCCAAATTGACTGAAATCAATGCGGCAAAAGATATAAGGTAAATGAAGCCAAACTGATACGCGTCGCCGACGATGCCAACGATGCCAACCGGACCGGTGATGGCGGAAAAATCAGCTTGCCCTAAAACCGAATCTTTAACCAATTTGCCCAAAGACACCGCGGTGCGGACAGTCAAAATACTGGTGTCTTTTAATCCCCTCCAAAGCGCTTTGTGAGTTGGTAATTTTATAATACCAATCGTGTCTAACGAGACGCCAATGGCAGCCCGTCCCTCTAAAAGGCCGGCTTTAGGTATAACCTCTAGGTTCTGAATTTCACCGCTACGACTAATGGAAAATTCTAACGGTCGTCCTGATCGATCCCCGATAAACTTCTGCACCGCCTCTGGATTAAGTTCAGTTGTATTAAGCGAAGCGTCGCTCGCTGAAATAGAAATAACCTTATCTCCGATTTTGATTCCAGATAGATCTGCCGGCGCTTTGGGTGTGACGCCTGTGATAACCAAATTTTGATTACTTAATATCGTTCCCCGAGGTTCTGAAGTTTGAGAAGTCGGAAGGCCGGACATAAAGCCCAAAGAAAGCAGGAGCCAAGCCAAGAGAAAATTGAAGAAGACCCCGGCAAAAAGCACCATAGCTTGAATATATTTAGGTTTGTGCACAAAACTCCGGTCTTTATCGGGGCCTGAAATAGATTCCTCGTCAGGATTCTCGCCGAAAATTTTAACGAATCCGCCGAAAGGAATGACATTAAAAGAGTAGGTGGTTTCGCCCAGCTTTTTGGAAAAAAGCTTCGGCGGAAAGCCGAAACCGAATTCATCCACCCGAATGCCGGACTTTTTGGCCGTGATAAAATGCCCAAACTCGTGGACAATAACCAAAACTAATAAAATTACTATAAATAAAATAATTGACATAAAATTTAAGACACCTGCCCCGTGGCGAAGCTTTACGGGGTTAGCTCATTATTTCTTTCTCTTTTTTAGCAAAAAGACCTTCTAGTTTTTTATTAATCTCATCAATAATTTCCTGAAGCTCATCTTTGGCGCGGAATTTCTCGTCTTCCGTCAATTTACCTTCTTTCTCTTTGGTCTGCACATCGTTCCAGGCTTTATCTCTTTCTTGGCGTACCTTAATCCTTGCCTCTTCTAGTCTTTCCTTTAGGACTTTAACTAGAGCTGTTCTGGTTTCAGTTGTCAGCTGAGGAAAAATAACCCGAGCACCTTGATCATCGACGGCAATCGATAACCCCAAATTGGCGGCAATAATCGCTTTCTCTATCCCTTTAATCTGGCTTTTATCCCAAGGAGCGACGCGCAAAGTTCGCGCATCTTCAATAGAAATAGAAGCGACATTTTTTAGCGGTTGATGGCCACCGTAAGACTCTACTAAGACGGAATCCAAAATCATCGGGCTGGCCCGTCCCGTATGGATCTGACCGTACTCTTTGGACAGATGATCTTCCACTTTTTTCAGATCGGTTTTGAATTGAGAAAAATTGTATTGCATTTTGCTAATTATAACAAAATATAACAATATAAGACCTTGACTTATTGCTCTTTTTAATGTAGAATTGTAATCAGAAAAATATACATTAACAATACTAAACTTCCCGCTTATGAAGAAGAGAATATTCAAAATCGCCATGATTTTTGCTTTCGTATTCTTTGTATTAAGTTCAGCCTTTAATTTCTTGGGCATATGGATATTGTGGCAGATGAAATATCAAAATATCTCTCACCGCACCATAGACGATAAAACGAGAAAAATTCTCTTTCATCTTTACGGGATCAAAAACATGACGACCAGAGAAAAAGTTGAGCTTCTTGTTCGATCAGATGATTTTAGAATGAACTTTGACGGAAAAATTGATTCTGCCTTAGTTTGTAAAATTTTTCCCGATCAATCAGCCCAATATGCCGTTGATTCAAATTTTGTCATTAATTTCCATCTGCGGCACGGCAATCCGAATATAAAAATCGGCTACTTCGCTTATTACAGAGACCATTTCAACCCGGTTTCAGAAATGTTGCTGACTCCGTTTGAAGATAGCGGAAAACCAGATCAAATTTCCCTTTATTCTTATTTAGCTGAAGCAGCCCACTCTGAACAATTTTATGAAAGTCCCTTTAGTTTCGAATTCAGATCTATCTGTGGATTTTTAAGGACTGGTTGTTTAATTTTGGCGACTGCCTGCCCGCCTGATAAAGCCTATGATGTCGAATATCATCAACCAGGAACTATAGAATATGATGCCCATCATATCATTGCTCCGCGACTGTTAAATGAATATCTGGAATATCGAAAACTGTTTTTTAACAACGAGATAGAAGCTATCAACGAAGAACTCCAAAACAAAGAATCTGCCGACCTGTTAGCCGATCGAGATAGTTTGCTGAATGGATCATTGCTCTTAAGATAAGATAAATTTATGTTTTAAAAACAAAAGCCCCGAAAATTTTCGGGGCTTTTAATTCTCTTTGGCAGGATTATGAACGCGGGGGGCAGTCTCCGGCAAATTTATTGCTTCGAGTTGTTTTAAAAGATTAAATTCATCAGCCAGTTCTATCAAATCATCATCCCTTAGAAGCTCTATTATTTCCCTGCCTTCCTCTTGAGAATAAAATGTCTCAAAAATATGAAGCCCGATGATATAAGCGTGTCTCTCGCAAAGAGGGCATAAAAAAATCTTAGGCTCCGATAAAACCCCCAACTTTTTAACTAAAGCCAAAAAACATCTGAGGCATTCAATATGACAGAGCTCTTCTTTATCCTCTACAAGCCAATCCATAACCGCAGTTTCCCTATCGACAATCGGCAAATGCGGCAGTGCCATGATGTCTTCAATCAAAGATAAAATATTATCCACGGAAATCTCTCGACTAATGAGCATTTCCATTAAAATCGCTATTCCACGCTGTTTGGAGTAAAAAATTTCATTGGCGGCCTTATGTTCATCTTCAAAACAAAAACCGCCTTCAACTTGAAGCAAAAAGTATGTTTTCATGTGAAAAAGGTTTAGGTGAGACTTTTATTTTAAATAACTTATCTACTCCATACATTACCACAAATCCTTGACTTGTCAAAAATTTTGCTGTATTATCCGCGTAGAAATCAAAATCTTAAAAACTCTATACCATGAAAAACATTCTCTCTTTTTTACAGATTTGCTGGCCGTTTATTTTCCTGATAATCTTCTCTTTTAGCCAACCGACAAAAGATTGTAACTGCAACAAAAAAGATGAAATAATAAGCGGACTAATGAAACTCCATGGAAGACTGACAAATGAGCAATTAGGAATCAGGGAGGTCCGGAAACATTGGGCATTTGTCGTTTTCAATATGGATAATATTGGCCAAGATACTTCTTTACTGAAGAGAATCAAAGCAGAAATCATGAAAACAGATAGCGCGCTAAAAAATGTGAATGAAAGAATGGACTTCACGGGAGAAGAGTTAAACAGCTTCTATAAAAAGCATGAATTAACGAGTTCTAAAGAATAAACAGGACAAAGGATAATCCTTTGTCTGGAGATCCAAAAGCCCTGAAAATTTCAGGGCTTTTTTATTTGTCTACTATCTCCGCACCTATTGAGCTGGTGGACATAGAATAAATAAGACCTAAGGAGGGGTTGATTTCGGCCTTATTTTATAAGGGTTTTATAGCTTGACAAAAGGCTTTACTTGTGATACTATTACAACGGAATTCAAACATCAACTCCTTAAAAAATTAATATATGAAAATAGCAACTTTTCTTTTTCTATGCTTTGCAAGTGGTGCAATGATAACAGGTGGGTTTCTTACTCATAATGCTGGAGATATCGTTGCTGGATTTTGCATTTTTGTTGCCGTCTTGATTCAAGGTACTGAGAAGAAATGATATTTAAAAAAAACCCCTCGAGAAATCGAAGGGGTTTTTATTTTATGGTTGGGAGGATGAGGGCCAGATGTTCAAGGAGCATTTTGGCGGAGGCGCCGCGGTCGGCGATGTAATCGCGGACTTTGGCCAGTTCTTCGAATTCATAAACTTTTTCTTTGGTATCTTTTCCGGAATCGTGCAAAATGGTCTCAATGACGTTCAGCCAGGCTAGGGCCCGGCTTTTCATATTATTTTCGCCGACTTCGAGATCTTCAAACTTCTTCAAAAACTCTTCTATTATTTTAATTCTTTGAGAATGACTGGCGGCCAGGAATTTCTTGGCCTCTTCCAGAACTTCCGGCTTGATGCCTTTTTTATTCTCGGCCGAGATGAAATGCATCCTCGAGCGCAGGGTCGCCGGCAAGAGGTGCGGATTTGGCATGATCAGGAAAAAATGCGTGCCCGGCGTCGGCTCTTCGAAGACTTTTAATAATGAATTAGCCGCTTCGCGGGTGAAAAAATTCGCGCCTAAAATAAAAAATTTATGAGCAGACTTCTCTGCTTGTTGGACTTTGATCAGCCTAGAGAGGTCGATCGTCAGAGTCTCTGAAGAATTCTGATAAACATCGTTCGGACCGGCAATCAATTTATGTTCCTTGAGATAGGAAAGAAGCTCGGGAAAGACTTGGTCATATTCCCCCTCGATCAGATAAGCATGGTGGAGATTATCTTTTGCTAATAATTGTTTTTTTGTAAACATCAAGGTGATCGAG
>DATBWL010000028.1:0-6907 GCA_036514795.1 Minisyncoccota bacterium | reverse complement strand
TTTCTTTGGGACAAAATGCCCTGGTGGCTTTCATGTCTTGGGGCGGTTCCAACTATGAAGACGCGATCATTCTTTCCGAACGCTTGGTCAAAAACAGCAAATTCTCTTCCATCTATATTGAAGAATTTACCTGCATCGTCCGTGATACTAAATTGGGTCCGGAAATCACTACCCGTGACATCCCTAATGTCGGTGAATTGAAATTGAAAGATTTGGACGAAGACGGCATTATCAGAATTGGCGCCGAGGTCAGAGAGAATGATATTTTGGTCGGCAAAATTACTCCGAAGGGTGAGACAGAACTTACTCCTGAAGAAAGATTGCTCCGATCGATTTTTGCCGAGAAGGCGAGAGATGTTAAAGATTCATCGCTTCGTATGGAGCACGGCAAGCGCGGCCGCATCATTGGAGTTAAAATTTTCTCGAGAGATTTGGGCCATAGCTTAGAATCCGGCATCATCAAAAAAGTTGTCATTGAACTGGCTCAACTTCGCAATATTTCCGTCGGCGACAAATTAGCCGGCCGACACGGCAACAAAGGCGTCATTTCCACCATTCTGCCGGAAGAAGAAATGCCCTATATGGCCGATGGTACTCCCGTTGATGTTATTCTCACCCCGCTTGGTGTTCCTTCCCGTATGAATTTGGGACAGATTTTGGAATTGCACTTGGGCATGGCGGCCAACACTTTGGGTTACCAGGCCATAGTGCCTTCCTTCTCCGGCGCTACCGACAAGGAAATAAAAGAAGAATTAAAAAAAGCGGGATTTGCTGAGAACGGCAAGATGAAGCTTTTTGACGGCCGCACTGGTGAAGCCTTCGATCAGGATATTGCTGTCGGCTATATGTATATTTTGAAATTGCACCACATGGTGGAAGACAAGATCCATATGCGTTCAATCGGACCATATTCGCTTATTACCCAGCAACCTTTGGGCGGTAAAGCTCAAGGCGGAGGCCAGCGTTTCGGAGAAATGGAAGTCTGGGCCTTGGAAGGATACGGCGCCGCTTACGCTCTTCAAGAAATGCTGACGATCAAATCTGATGATATTACGGGCCGATCGCAGGTTTTTGATGCGATTATTAAAAACGAAGATATCAAGCCACCGAACGCTCCCGCCTCGTTTAATGTGCTTCTCAATTATCTCCGCGGATTGTCGATGGATATTGAATTAAAAAATAAAGGTAAATAATACATATGAAAACAATAGACACAAGCAATTTCGATTCAATCACCATAAAACTAGCTTCCCCTGAGCGTATTAGAGAATGGTCACACGGCGAAGTAACTAAGCCAGAAACGATTAATTACCGCACCGGCCGGAGCGAGCGTGGCGGACTTTTTGATGAGCGCATTTTTGGACCGGAGAAGGATTATGAATGTTATTGTGGCAAGTATCGAAGAATTCGCTACAAAGATATTGTCTGCGAAAAATGCCAAGTGGAAGTGACCCGTTCGATCGTTAGACGCGAAAGAATGGGGCATATCGAATTGGCCAGCCCGGTCGCTCATATTTGGTTTTTGCGTGGCGTGCCTTCTCGGATGAGCATTTTACTCAATATTACTTTGACTGATTTGGAGAAGATCATATATTTTGCCGGTTACATCATCATCAAAGTTGTCGAGAAAGAGAAGGAAGAAATAATAAAAAATTTGGAGACTGAGTATAAAGCCAAAGTGAAGACTTTAACCTCCGACGATGCTCGAGAAAAGCTGAAGGAAATGTTTCTCAATGCCAAAAAACAAATTACGGAAATTGTTGAAGGAAAAGTTTTGAATGAATTGGCCTACCATCATTACTCTCTTAAATATGGCACTTGCTTCGAGGCGGCCATTGGCGCGGAGGCAGTTTATACAATATTTAAGAATATGGATTTGGAGAAAGTTAAGGCTGACACGGAAAAAATGTTGGAGAAAGCCAAGACGGCGGATCGTGAAAAGCTGCAAAAAAGACTTTCGCTTTTGCGTTCAATGATTTACTCCGATATTCGCCCAGAATGGATGTTCCTGACCGTGATTCCGATCATTCCACCGGCACTTCGCCCGATGGTGGCTTTAGACGGCGGCCGTCACGCAACTTCGGATTTGAATGACCTCTATCGGAGAGTCATAAATCGAAACAACCGTTTGAGGAAACTTAAAGAAATTAGCGCGCCGGACGTTATTCTGCGCAATGAGAAAAGAATCCTTCAGGAGGCAGTGGATGCATTGATCGACAACTCTATTGCTGGTAATGATTCCACCGCCATGAGCCAATCACAGAAGCGAGCCTTGAAATCTCTATCGGATAATTTGAAATCTAAACAAGGACTTTTTAGGCAGAACTTGCTTGGTAAGCGAGTGGATTATTCCGGACGTTCTGTGATCGTCGTCGGTCCTCAGCTTCGCTTGGATCAATGCGGTTTGCCGAAGCACATGGCGCTCGAGCTTTTCCGCCCGTTTATTATTTCTAAAATTTTGGAAAGGGAATTAGCGCATAATATTCGCGGCGCCAACAAACTAATTGAAGAAGGAATTCCAGAAGTCTGGGCCATTTTGGAAGAGGTTATTTATGGGAAATATGTTCTATTAAACCGCGCTCCAACTTTGCACCGCTTGGGCATTCAAGCTTTCCATCCGGTTTTGATTGAAGGTAATGCCATCCAAGTTCATCCGCTTGTCTGTACGGCCTTCAATGCCGACTTCGACGGTGACCAGATGGCTGTCTATGTTCCACTTTCAGAAAATGCCCAAAATGAAGCCAGAGATCTAATGGCGGCTAACAAGAATCTCTTAAAGCCTCAATCCGGCGATCCGATCGTTAATCCCAAGCTCGATATTGTTTTGGGTTGTTATTGGATGACCAAGGCGATTGATGGTGAAATCGGCGAAGGCCGGATTTTTGCCTCTCCCAACCAAGCCATTACCGCTTATGATTTCGATATCGTCAGCTTTCGCACGAAAATAAAAGTTTTGGGCACTGATACTCCTAAATACAAAAGATTTGAAGGCAAGCCTTTTGAAACTTCCGTCGGCCGCCTATTTTTCAATAGTATTTTGCCGAATGATTTCCCCTATATCAATGAAGAAATAAATTCTAAGAGAATGTCAGCGCTTGTCGACGAGCTTATCATGCATTACGGCATCGATGAGACGCCGAAAGTTTTAGACAAAATTAAAGATTTCGGCTACAAATATGTCACTAAATCAGGAATCACCTGGGGTATTGATAATGTCATGGTTCCTGAAGGCAAAAAAGATATTGTTGCCCGCGGCCGAAAAGAAGCGGAAACAATCATCAGCCAATACCAGGAAGGCCTTCTTTCTGAAGAAGAGAAATATCGAAAGACGATTGAGGTTTGGGAAAAGACCAAGAGTGAAATAGAGAAGATTTTGCCGGCAAATTTGGAAAAACATGGTTCAGTAGCCGATATGATAAATTCTGGCGCCAGAGGCTCGATGAATAACTTAACGCAGATGGCCGGCATGAAAGGTTTGATAGTCAACACGGCCGGCGAGACTCTTGATTTCCCGATTATCCCGTCCTATAAAGAGGGCTTGTCTCCAATTGAATACTTTATTACTACTCATGGCTCCAGAAAAGGTTTAGCTGACACCGCATTGAACACCGCCAAGGCCGGATATTTGACGAGGCGTTTGGTTGATGTGTCGCAGGATGTCGTCATTACGGAAGATGACTGCGGTGTTAAAGAAGGCAAGAAACTGACAAAGGAAAACATATTGGGGATTGAAATCCCGCTCTCTAAGAATATTCGCGGTCGGGTTTTGGCCGAAGACATTAAAGATAAGAAGGGTTCGACTCTTTATAAACGCGGTTTCTTGATCACCAAAGAAGAGGCTAAAAAGATTGAAGCAGAGGGTATTGAAGAAGTTTTTGCTCGTTCACCGCTTACTTGCAAGACTGTGCACGGCATTTGTGTTATGTGCTACGGTCTTGATTTAGGCAGAAATCATTTGGTGAAATTAGGCGAAGCGGTGGGCATTATTGCCGCTCAGGCTATCGGCGAACCGGGCACCCAGCTCACTCTCCGAACCTTTCATGCTGGCGGCGTCGCCACCGTCGACATCACAGCCGGCCTGCCTCGAGTTGAAGAAATTTTTGAAAGACGAATGCCGAAAAATCCAGCCATCATTGCTCACGCCGATGGAGATGTCGTAGAAATAAAGGATATGGGTAAAGAAAAAATTATTAAAGTTTTAAATGACACTAAAGTTGACGGGAAGGAAAATGAAGTTGAATACCTTGTCCCGTTCCGCAGGACACCACTAGTCAAGAAAGGAAGCAAGATTAAAAAAGGTGATCTACTGACCGACGGTTCAGCTGATATCAATGAAATCTTCAAGTTTGGCGGCAAAGAATTGGCCGAAGAATATATTATTACCGAAATTAACAAAGTTTATGAACTGCAAGGCGCTTCAATTTCGAGAAAGCATATCGAAATCATTATCCGCCAGATGTTTTCGAGACGCAGGATCAAAGATGCCGGCGACACACCTTTTTCGCCCGGCGAAATCATTGAGAACATTGAATTGATAGATGAGAATAAAAAGATCAAGAGCGAAGATGGAAAGGAGGCCAAGGCGGAAATTGCCATTTTGGGCATCACTGAAGTATCGCTCACCACTAAGAGTTGGCTTTCAGCGGCATCGTTTCAGAATACCAATCGAGTTTTGATCAACAATGCCATCAGGGGTGGAATTGATGAATTGAGAGGACTCAAAGAAAATGTCATCATCGGCCGGCTGATACCGGCTGGTACCGGATTTCGATCAGGAAAAGCCAAGGAAGAAAAATAATTATTGTGTTTGTTAAATTGAAATATCATGCTTTCACCTGTTGAACAAATCAAGGACAGATTGAGCATAGTTGATGTTATTTCTTCGTACTTAAAACTGGAAAAAGCCGGCCAAAATTTCAAGGCTCGTTGTCCATTTCACAACGAAAAAACGCCATCTTTCTTTGTTTCGCCCACGAGGGGAAGTTATCATTGCTTTGGCTGCAATCGCGGTGGCGATATTTTCACCTTTGTGGAAGACATTGAGGGCGCCTCTTTTACCGAGGCGCTTAAGACCTTAGCCCTGCGAGCAGGAGTCACTTTGACAACGGCCGGAAATAAAGAGAGAGAGGAGAATAAAAAATCTTATGATCTTTTGGAAGCAACTACTAAATTTTTCGAGACTAATTTACTGCGAAACGAAGAAGTGAAGAATTACATTAAGGGACGGGGTTTAAAAGAGGAAATAGTCCGAAATTTTCGTTTAGGATTTGCACTAGACGGCTGGTCTAATTTATTAGACTATCTCAAATCAAAAGGTTATTCCGAAAAACTGATGGAAGAAAACGGCTTGATCATCAAAGGTAATCGTGGCTTCTACGACAGATTTCGTGGCCGAATTATGTTTCCATTGTCGGATTCGCAGGGCCGGATAGTAGGTTTCTCCGGACGAATTTTTTCTTCAGGAAGCCCGGCTTCCTCTGGCTTGGAAGCCGGGCTTCCAAATGCCCCAGAACAAGCGAAATATGTGAACAGTCCGGAAACAGTTCTTTATAATAAATCAAAGATTCTTTACGGTTACGATAAAGCTAAGAGAGAAATGCTGAAAGAAAATTTTTGCGTTATCGTCGAGGGCCAGATGGATCTTTTGATGGCTCACCAGGCGGGAACGGTCAACACTGTGGCAGTTTCCGGGACAGCGCTGACTGAAGAGCATATCAGGCTTATCAAGAGATTTACCGATAAAATATTGATGAGTTTCGATGCGGACGATGCAGGGCTGAAGGCCGGAGAAAGAGGAGTCGGTTTGGCACTAGCTTCGGATATGGATGTGAGGATGGTCGGCATGCCCCAAGGCCTTGATCCGGCTGATGTCATCCTCAAGGACCCTGCGATCTGGCAAAAAGCTCTGCAATCTTCCAAACATATTGTAGACTTTCTTCTAGACCACATTCAAGAAAAAAATCTGGATGAGCGTTCTTACCAGCGAGAAATCGAGAAAAATGTCCTGAAATATGTCGCTGATATTTCCAATAAAATAGACCAAGCGCATTTCATAAAAAAAATATCTGAACAGATCGCCTTGCCGGAAGAGAGCGTCCGGGCGCAGGTTGAGAAGATGTTGGCGGAAAGGGGTTTCCGGCGGAAAGAGATCCGACCTCATGAACCGAGCCCAGGGGTCGCTCGGGGAGCCAAAAGCTTGAGAAGGGCCATCGAAGAGAAAATTTTGGGCATTTATCTCTGGAAGCCTGACCTGGAAGATGTCCCCAAAGGCTATGAGAGGATTACTGAATCTAAGATAGATGAAGAAATAAATAAGCTGACTCCCGCGTTAAAAAATGATCTTATTTTTCAGGCAGAAATGTATTATAAAGGAGAGAAGGCCTTAGAGGACGAGGTCAATGAATTATTGAATAATTTTGAAAAAGAAACCCTAGAAGAGAGTTTGTCCGGACTCATGACCAGGCTCAGGAAAGCAGAAGAAGAAAAGGATGAAGAAGAAGCCAAAAAGATCTTCAGTCTGTGCCATGAAATATCTCAAAAAATAAATCAAATTAAAAATAGTCGATTTTTAGAAAAATAAGTCCAGTTAAATCATATGAAAAAATTTAAAAAAAGCAAAACCCGCCCGAACGACCGAAGTCATTCGGTCGGGCGGGTTTCAAAGAAGACAAGAAAATCTTTAAAGAAGATGATTCCCAAGAAGTTGACCAAGGCGGAAAAGAAGGCGGAAGCTTTGGAGATCAGCGAGCGTGATTTTCTGGCCAAGGGCAAAAAGCGCGGCTTTGTCACCTATGACGAAATTTTAAAGACATTTCCTGATATTGAACACAATGTCCTCTTTTTGGATGAATTATACGAGAAGCTTTCGGCCACGGGCATAGATGTCCTAGAAGGCGGTAACCTTCTT
>DATBWL010000027.1:0-3005 GCA_036514795.1 Minisyncoccota bacterium | reverse complement strand
AAAACCCGAAATAGCGGTCGCCGAAGTCGCCCAGGCCGGGGACGATAAACTTTTTCTTATCCAATTTTGGATCAAGAGCCAGCAAAGTGATGTTTTTCTCCGGAATTATCTTGGCGGCCAGCTCGTAGCCCCGCCGGGCGCCGACAAAGCCAGTGAAGTAGATGTTTTCTGGCCGCGCGTTGCTTTTGATTAAAATGCGCGCTGCCTTCTCAAAGCTGCCACCGGTCGCCAGCATCGGGTCAGGTATTATGACGAGTGAATTTTTATTTAATTTCGGGATATTCTCATAATATTTCTTGGCAATCGCTGTCTGTTCATCACGCTTGAGTCCGATAAATCCGACCGGGGCCTTCGGAAAATATTGGAGGAAGGCTGGTAGCATGGCGACAGATGACCGCAGGATCATGACTAAGACAACCTGGCTTACTTTTTGTTTTGGAATTTTGGCCCAAGTTTTCTTGGCCAGCAATAAGGAAAGCTGATCGGCATTTTTTCGGAATGTTTTTGTGGGTAGCCGCCGATTTCTGATTTGAGCCAAGAGTTTTTTGTTGTTCATTTTATTTTAGATATTTAGACATTATTTTTATAACTTCCTCATCTTCGACTTGGGGGAAATGAGTATAATAGGCGCCAACTGCCCCCAAATAATTTTTATCGATTTCTAGAGTGATCAATTCATCAGCTTCCTTTTTGATATCGGTCGCTGATAGGAGAGGGACGATTGGTATGGCGACAATGATTCGTTCCGGCTGTTCGTGCTTGATTTCCTGAATGGCCAGCCTCATGGTCAACCCTGTGGCGATGCCGTCATCCACCATGATAGCGATCTTGCCTTTAGGCGGCAAGAGCGGCCGATTGTTCAAATAAACTGTCCGTCTCCGGCGGGCTTCTTTTTGCTCTTTTTTGAATTCTTCCGCCAGCCATTTCGGATCTGCTTCGCGCTCCTCTTTTTCATTGCAGAATTTATGCCCGTCTTCGGCCACGGCGCCGATGGCGTATTCCGGATCGAATTGATGGCCGATTTTCCTGGTGATGACCAGATCAAGTGGCAAGCCCAATTTTTCGGCGATTATATCGCCCAAGACGACCCCGCCGCGCGGCAGGGCATAGACGATCGCCCGGGTATTCTTGAAATCTTTTAATTTTTCAGCCAATTTTTCTCCGGCCTCTTTGCGGTCTTTAAGAATCATATTCTTATTGTACCAAAATATTGAACTCTTATCGTTTAAGTGATAACATGAATATTATGAATTCAAATATCAAACAAATAGTTATTTGGGTGGTAGTGGTTGGGCTTTTTGTCGCCGGGCTAGGTTACTTGTTGATCAAGAACAGCGTTCCGTCCGGTCCCGGCCAGCTGGATGGATTCGCTCAATGCTTGGAGGATAAGGGCGCGATTTTCTACGGCGCTTTCTGGTGTGTTCACTGCCAGAATCAAAAGAAATTGTTCGGGTCTTCGGAAAAACTCTTGCCGTATGTGGAATGTTCCACTCCCGACGGCAGCGCCCAGAATCAGGCTTGTAAAGATAAAAAGGTTGAAGGTTATCCAACTTGGGAATTTGCCGACGGTACTCGATTAAACGGGGAAATACCTCTTGCGACTTTGGCTGAAAAGACAGCTTGCATTTTGCCTGTCGAGGCAGGTGAACTTACTGATCAGGCGGGTTTGCCAAAATAATTTATGCAATCCCTTTTGCCCATCATCAATAAAGCAGTGGCGCTGGGCGTCGTCATGAGCCAGTTTTTTGTTCTGCTTGTCATTGTGCTCATTTTGACCAAAAGAAAATTCAAACTTCTTGATTTTATTTCAAAATATATTCTCCATATTGTTTTTTTGATTTCCTTATCAGGGGTTGCGATAAGCTTGTTTTATTCCGATGTCATCGGCTTTGCCCCCTGCATCCTTTGCTGGATTCAAAGAATATTTATGTATCCTCTAGTGCCTCTTTTTGCCATGGCAATTTGGAAAAAACAAAGAAATATTATTGATTACGGGATTCTGCTGGCCGTTTTGGGCTTTTTAGTCGCCATTTATCACAATATCATTTATTATTTCAATATTTCCGGAGCTCCTTGCGGGGCCTCCGGCATCTCCTGCGTTCAGCATTTCGTGGCTCAATTTGGCGGTTTTGTCTCCATCCCGATGATGTCCTTGACCGGTTTCCTACTTATACTTACTTGTCTCGTTAGCGCCAAAATTTACCCCCACACCAAAAGTGTTAACACTTTTGGTGTGGGGGTTTACCGCAAAAATCAATAGTTCGACAAGCTAGTTCGATAAACTCACTATAAATCACTATAAATAATGAAAAATTTCATTTCTTTTTTTAAAGTTTTTGTTAAAAAGCCTAAGGAAGTCAGCGCTTGGTTTCCGACTTCCAGAAAAGTGGCCGAAAAAGTCGCCAATCTTGTGCCCAAAACATCAACAAATATTATCGAATATGGTCCGGGCCCAGGAACCGTCGCTAGGGCGATTCTCTCTAGAGTCGGCATCCACGCCAAATTTACAGCTATTGAAATCCTGCCGGATTTCGTCAAAGAATTGAGGAAGATAAAAGATTCAAGATTAGAAATTATTGACGGCGATGTCATTAAAATTTCCCAAGATTTTAAAAAAGAAAGCGCTGATGTCGTTTTATCAAGCATTCCGCTTTCCCATGTTCCAAGGGCTGAACGGGAAAAATTAATTGAGACCTCCTATAAAGTTTTGAAGCCCGGTGGCCGGCTGATTATTTATTACCAGAATAGCAAACTGATTTTGTCGTTACTCGAGAAGTTTTTTGATGATGTTGAATGGTCGTTCACTTTGCAAAATTTTACCCCTTATTTTATTTTTGTCGCTAAAAAATGATTAACCTCGATGATTTTAAAAAATTGGATATCCGGATCGGTAAAATTCTGGAAGCTGAAATCGTTCCTGAAGCTGATCGCTTACTTAAATTTAAAGTGGATATCGGTAATAGCGAAGTTCGGACTATTATCTCCGGTGTCCGCGAGCATTATCC
>DATBWL010000026.1:0-6336 GCA_036514795.1 Minisyncoccota bacterium | reverse complement strand
GTTTTTAGTGAATGTTTATTTTCTACCCCACATATTACAACAAAAAGTGATAATAGGCAAATATAAAAAACCGAGTAATATATTACTCGGTTTTTTTGAAATCAACATTTATTTTTAATTCAGGCTTTCCGCTAAAGCATAAGCTTTAGCGGCTTTCCCGGGCTCTTCATCGTTAAGAAACGAATCTCCGCAGGCTATAATCCCCTTTTTGTCTTTCACGAAAGAAAAATATTCTAAGGCATCTTCAGGGCAATTTTCAATTAACTGCTTGCCCTTACGGATCATTCTTTCTCTTGGAACTTCCAGGCCTGCTTCTTTATAGCATTGAATTGCCAGTTTGAACTGACCACCTCTCGCTAAGCAACTTTCGGCTAGCTTAACAAGTTTATCCTTGTCTTTAGCCAACGCATAAGCCTTAAAGGCATATTCGTTTCTGTCTATACGATGATATCTGTCCCCGAAAGAAGTAATTACTTCTTTGCTTTTAATAATGCGCAAAACTTTCTCAACAGTATAGAACACATCTCTTTTTAAAGCAGAATTTGCGCAAACAATTAATTTTTCCTCAGAAGGAATTGCTTTTGCCATTTTGTAAGCCAACATGGCTTCATCAAAATATTCATGCTCTAAACTTCTTTCTGCATAAGCAATAAGAGATTCTTTGGGGGGATTAACTTTGGCTAATAAAAAACCTTTCATCGCTTCATCAAAGGCGCCATCTTTCAAAAGCTTTTCGCTCCTAGGAATTAATATTTCTTTCGGAGGTGTCGTACCGGCTGCTGTAAAAGCTTCGATAATGTATTTTAAATCCCAATTATATTTAATCAATAACTTTCCACAGACAACAAGTTTGTCCTTGGCTTTAACCGTTTTAAAACATTCAAGAGCTTCAGTAAAATCCTTTTCCCTTAAATATTTATTACCGCGGTTAATGAATAATTCGCGGGGCAGTTTACCCTCCGCAGCCTTGAAAGCAGAAATTGCCTCCGATAAGCTGTCTCTATCTTTCAGCAGCATTGTTCCACAGGCAACAAGATTCCTTTGCAACCGAATTACATCCTTAGTAATAATTTTTGCGTGCAGAACACTTTTTATTGTTCTAAAAAGTTTCTTGATCTTTAAGAACACTTCGAGGGCATCATCGTATTTTTTTACACGAAGATAGCCTTCACCTAAAAGAAAAAGTTGATTTGTTTTCATCTTATTTAGTTGTTAGTGAATGTTTATATTTCTGTTCAAATACTACCAAAATATATCCAATCTGTCAATTTTTTTCTGCTAAATCTGCCATATGTTAGTATTAGCAGAAAAAGGAGAAAGGAGAAATAAAAAAAACCGCCGAGCTTACGGGCTCGGCGGTTAACTTAAACCAAAACGACAACGAATTGCCTTATTGTCCGCACAGCCTCATACTGCGCGGTTGCTCTTTAGTGTATGTAGGGAACAATCCGCCATCTATTCCCTAGAATATGCTTTAAAACAAAATAAAACAAGATTTGCATATTTTCACAATACATGTTATAGTCAAACTAGAAATTCATACTCTCCTTCGCCATACGGCTTCGGATGGGCAAGCATTCACCTTTAAATTTACTGTTTATGAAAACAAAAACAACAGCTCTTTTCACCTTTATTTTATTTTTCTTCATTACTGCCTCTGTCCCCGCCACTGCCCAGACTACCCAAACTAAAAGCGACACCATGGGCATTAATGCCATCAACAGAACCTCCGGAAGTAATTTTATCAGCATAGAAGCCCATGTCAGGCCGTACGGCAATGCGGGCATAACCTATTTTGAGTTGGGAGAAAACCAATACGGATTGCGAAGCTTCAGCGGACAGGAAGATGAAACAACATACGCTCTGTCTATTCCGAATCTTAATCCTGACACTTGGTATGCCATAAAGATGGTGGCCGCCAACGAGAAAGGTCAAATTTTGAACTCAAAAATATTTAGGTTCAAAACAAGCAAATCAAATTCGGCAGTAGTAAGTGGAAAAAAGAAGAAAAAATAGCTTTGGGAACCCCCAAAAGTCCTCGATCACATCGAGGACTTTTTATTTTACTTGCCCGTCCGTAGCTCGTGTCCTGTGAAGTTTTAACGAAGTAGGATTACGCGAAGGAGGGTGGTATTATTTAAGTATGAAAAATGTCGAAGAAATATTCAAACTGATGACCGAACGGCCGCCGACCGCAGAGGGCAAGAAGCTCATCCGACGCGCTTATGGCTTCGCCAAGGTTGCCCACGAAGGCCAAGTGAGAGCCTCGGGTGATCCCTATTTCACCCATGTTTTTGAGACCGCCAAGAATCTCGCCCGCTTCGGTATGGATTCCAAGACAATCGCCGCCGGTCTCCTTCATGACACGATCGAAGACACGGATGTTGAGGAAGAAAAAGTTGAGCATGAATTCGGCAAGGAAATAGTTTTTCTCGTCAATAGTGTTACTAAACTCGGAAAGTTGAAATATCAAGGCCGCGAGCGGCATGTGGAAAGCT
Source organism: Minisyncoccota bacterium (assembly GCA_036514795.1). GTDB lineage: Bacteria > Patescibacteriota > Minisyncoccia > Phycocordibacterales > UBA9973 > DATBWL01. The sequence goes on along the minus strand of DATBWL010000026.1, from coordinate 3,838 downwards.
TACGCAAGTTTTTTGTGGCTGTGGCGCAGGATTTCCGAGTGCTGATGATCAAGCTTGCCGACCGCTTGCACAACCTGCAAACGCTCCAGCATATACCGGTGGATAAACAAAAAAGGATTGCGCTTGAAGCGCTGGAAGTCTACGCGCCACTAGCCAACCGCTTGGGTATCGGAAAATTAAAGGGAGAGTTGGAAGACGCTGCTTTTCCGTATGTGCACCCAAAAGAGTCGGCTATGGTAGAAGAGCTTTTGAAACAAAAAAGCCATGCCAATCATGCTTACCTAAAAAAAGTTCATGACGATCTGGCGAAGGAATTAAAGAAACACCATGTTCACATCGCCGAAATTAATTACCGAATCAAGCACAAATACAGCCTCTATAAAAAGCTGATGAAATACAACATGGACATAGAGAAAATCCACGACATCGTCGCGCTCCGCATCATCGTCAGAACCGTGGAAGACTGCTATAGGACCTTGGGCATTGTGCACTCTATCTGGAAGCCCCTACCAGGCAGAATCAAGGATTATATCGCGCTTCCAAAACTGAATGGCTACCAGAGCCTTCATACCACTATTTTCACCGGGGCTGGCGGCATAGCCGAGATTCAGATCAGAACAGAAGAAATGCACGGCCGGGCGGCCTACGGTATCGCTTCGCACTTCGCTTACAAGGAAACTGGCGGAGTCAAGAAACCCCAATCAAGCGAGCAATACACTTGGATAGAAGAATTTAAGGAGCTCCAAAAGCACATTGCCGAGCACGGTACATTCCTCGAGAACCTTAAGATGGATTTCTTCAAAGACCGCATTTTCGTCTTCACTCCCGAGGGTGATGTTATCGACTTGCCGGAAGATTCAAGCCCGATAGATTTCGCTTATTCGATACATTCAGATGTCGGCAATCACGCTTCCGGCTCGAAAGTAAACGGCAAGATGCATTCTCTGGGCGTAAAACTAAAAAACGGAGACATAGTGGAAATCATCACCAGGAAAGACGCCCACCCTTCCAGCAAATGGCTCGACTACGCCAAGACGGCGGTGGCTAGAAAACATATCAAAAGCTATACGGCCGAACACAGCCTGCTTTCCAGGTTTAACTTGTTTAAATAAATTAAAGAGAGAAATTCTTGATGTTATAGAGGTCTTCTTCGTCTTTCTTGATCTCGTCTTTCGAACGGTCGTCTATGGGAGCCTCTGTGAGGTCCGTCCTCTGGGTCTCTTCTTCGAGGTCGGACTTCTTGTCTGTAGATTGAGATTCGATAAATTTATCTAAGGCTTCATTGGGCTTCCTGCTCTGATTTGATTTCAAAAGTTCTAAAAGTGATTGCAAATCATCATTAGAAAAGAAGTCAATCATGATATGCCCGCCGACTTCTTTCCTTTCGATCTGGACCCGGGTGCCTAAAGCGTCGCGTAACTTGCCTTCAAGCTCCGTCAGCTCCGGATCTGGCGCGTATTCTTTCTTTCTAATTTTGTCGTGGGCGATATGACGAGCTATTCTTTCCGCTTCTCGGACTGTGATCTTTTTAAACACAATTTCTTTGAACAGAGTCATCTGCTCATCTTTACGGTCGTTTAGCATCATGATCGGGCGAGTGTGACCTTCGGATAATTTGCCGGCTGAAAGTGCTTGCAATATTTCTTCCGGTAACATCAAAATCCTCAAAGTATTAGAGACATATTCGCGGCTTCGGCCAATTTTCTTGCCAATCTCGGCATGGGTGAATTTAAATTCTTCCGCCAGCTTGAAAAAGGCGCGGGCCCGGTCGACGGGGTTCAAATCCTCTCTTTGTAAATTCTCAATGATCGCCAGTTCCAGCTTCATCATGGAATCGTCGCCGACGCGGATTATAACTGGTACTTGAGAAAGCCCGGCGATCTTCGAAGCCCGAAGCCTTCTTTCTCCGGCGATGATTTCGTATTCAACGGCTATACCACCGTCGGGCTTTTCTATTTCCAAACGCGACACCACAAGGGGCTGGAGCACCCCGTATTGGCGGATAGAGTCAGCTAAATCACGGAGCTTGTCTTGTTCAAATTCACGCCTCGGCTGATAGGGATTGGGTTTAATCTTATCTAGCTCGATCCAGAATATTGAATTAGAATACAGATTGGACATAGATTGATTTTAGCATAAAATTTTTGTATTATTCAAACTATTGCCGGAGTGATGGAATTGGTAGTCATGCACGACTCAAAATCGTGTGTCGCAAGACGTGGGAGTTCGACTCTCCCCTCCGGCACCAAAAAAATGAAGTCTAAAATCTTAGTCATCTTGGGACAAACTGCAACTGGCAAAACCGGCCTCGGGGTTAAGCTGGCTAAAAAGTGGAAGGGTGAAGTTATTTCTGCAGATTCTCGCCAAGTCTATAAAGGCCTTGATATCGGTACGCACAAAATAACTAAACAAGAGATGCGCGGCGTCCCCCACCACCTGCTCGATGTCGCCAGTCCAAAGAAAAATTTCTCTGTTGTCCAATTTAAAAAATTAGCGGAAAAGAAAATAACTGAGATATTAAAAAGAAAAAAACTTCCGATTATCGTCGGCGGCACGGGATTTTATATCCAAGCGATCGTGGACAATGTGGATTTTCCTGAGCATAAACCGGATTTGAAACTTCGTGCTAAACTTGAGAAAAAAAACACTGAACAATTATTTAAAATCTTGAAAAAACTTGACCCTAAACGGGCAAAAAATATCGATCAAAAAAATCCCCGCCGGTTGATGCGGGCAATCGAGATCGCCAAAGCTCTTGGCCATGTCCCCCGCTTGGACACGCCGCGTCCAAGTCAATATGACGCGCTCCAGATCGGCTTAGCGCCGCATCCGGAGATATTGAAGACTAAAATCAAATACCGATTCATTAAAGATTTGGACAACATCATCAATGAAGTGAAAAAATTAAGAAATCCACCAGCTGGCGGAGGCCTGTCTTGGAAAAGGCTGAAAGAGCTCGGGCTTTATTATAGAGAAGTCGCCTTATACCTTGAAGGAAAGATCAAAAAAGAAGAAATGATTCAAAAAATCTTTTCTGTTCTCTGGCAATACGCCAAGCGACAAAAGACCTGGTTTCAGCGCGACCCGCGCATCCACTGGTTCGACCCATCTAAAAAATCCGACTTGATTAAATTAAACAAACAAGTTTTGGTATTTCTTAAACAAAGGAATCATCGGGGCTAGGAACATGAAGAAATGCAGGATCAGGAAGAGTAGGACGACATCAGGCGCTAGGTGCATTTGGATGAAATAGATCGTCTGCAAGATGAGCGCCGGGGCGAAAGAGCAGATGAAAGCCAGCTCCAGCCATTTCTTGGTGAACAAGCGGGCGACGAAAAACGCCACCGCGGCCCAGAGCGTGCCATAGAAAATCTTGTGAGGGAAATATGAAAACGGCACAGAAAAGCTCGGATCGGTCTGATGCACAATGTAGTCAATGACAGTGCCTAAGAAAATGGCAATGAAAATAATCAGAATTATTTTGAATATCTTTTTGTAGTCCATTATTCCGTGACGATGACCGTCGCCTTCATATTTGGATGATAAGCGCAAATATAAGCGTATGTTCCAGGTTCGCTGAATTCGCGTGAATAGACCTCACCTTTAGCAAGATTGCCTGAATCAAAAAGATTGGACGATGATGTCACGGTGTGTGGAGCAGAATCATTGTTCGTCCATGTGACAGATTCCCCTTTCTTGATAGTAATCGCAATAGGATCAAAAACAAAATCTTCAATACTAATTTCAGCGCTGACCACCCCTTCATCGGCTGGAAGATTCGTAGGATTCTCTTCAAAGCCTACCGGTTCACTGGAATTATTATTTATTTCAGTCTTCA
>DATBWL010000025.1:0-4282 GCA_036514795.1 Minisyncoccota bacterium | reverse complement strand
CACATTGCTTGAGCGTCTTTGGCATCCATCCATTTAGCACGGCTGATCCTTGTAGCATCTTCGTTCCAGTCATACCGGCGCGACCATCCATCGGGAAATATGGAAAATGGATCTTCGCTTCTGACCTTAATTTCCGGCTGGCCTATGTCGTCAAATTCGACATAGGTTTCAAGCACACCAAAGCCGCCGGTAAAGCCGTTATCAGCCATCTCGACTTCCTCAAACTCAAGGGCATTTGCTTGGCGAATGTAAAGGAATGTATCTGTGAGGGCTTCGGCTACGCTTTGGTCCTGGGGCTGGTTACGGCCCCGATAGCCTATGCGGGTCTTGATTTTGACAAACTGGCCTACAAGGCGATTGATGGTAACGCTGATTTGGTTATTGATAGTAGGGGGTTGGCCGCGCTCTTCTAGTTCTGCTAGTTCCTTTTTGGTCCACTGGTCATTTTCCTTATATCTAAAGCATTTTAGGGCGTTTTCCCGCCAAGATACCCAAGTAGGATGCTCTATGTCGGCGCGAATCCACTCATCCAGTTGGACAAGTAATTCCTGGTCACTTGAGGTTTCTTTACCGTTTTTGGATTTGGACTCGCTGTAAGCCAAAAAGCCACCTATGGATTTTCAGTCCAAGGTGGCTTACCGTTCGCGGGGCGAGCTTGGGAAGGTTGACGCTAATTCAGCGTCGTTTTACTTTCACTACACCCATTTTAGAATCGTGTCAAGTCTTTTTTTATCCTGATACCTCCACTCTACTAAGTAGGGTCGCTATCGTTCCTTGTGGTTTAGCCATGTGCGGCGTTCCCATCGGATGCGCTATTCCGCATTGCCGGCATTTTAGCAATCCCTTTGAAAGCAGTAAACGCTCTAGGGATTCTGTCAGACCCTTTGCGTTGCGGTAGGCGGTGAGGAGTTCGGTGTCAGTCATTAAAAAAGCCTTCCTGCAAACTCCATCGGGGTTTTATCATGTTTAGACAAATTGCATGGCGGACAAGCCAAACAAATATTTCCCGGCCCATTGCTACCACCTTTTGCTACCGGCCATATATGGTCTATATGAAATTTGCCGTAAGGTTTACCGCACCAGTAACATTTCCCTTTCTGCCTAACTTCCAAAATTTCGATATTTTTAGCAGAAAATGATCCCCCATTCCCGATCAGTCGCGCTTTCCTTCTATGAAAATCTACAATTCCTTTAAGTTTCACTTTGTCAGGGTTTTTAATTCTCCATAATTGGGTGGAAACTCGCTGCCGCTCACGTTCGCGTTTATCAAGTTCGGGAGATTCCTGTCGCGCCAACCTTAGTTTTGCCCTGCGTTTTTTCTGTTGTTCGGCAAGTTGCTTACTGTATTTCTGTGCCCGCTTCTTATTGTAATTGGGATCGCTTAATTTGCGTTGTTCGTAATATGCCTTACTATTGGCCTTACTGCGCTCTGAGTGTATCGCCTGCCATATTTTTGCGCGTTCGTTCAACTTTTCTTGATGTCTATAGTAATAACGCGAAGCACTTGCGCGAGCGCCGGGACGACGTTTTTGTGCTTTGACTTTATCACGGTTATTTTTTCTCCATTGTCGAGCATACTCTCGCTTTTGTTCTTGATAAATTAAATAGTATGCTCTTTGTCTTACTGGATTATAAGCCATTTACATCTCTGAAGGGACGCCGAAATAAATACAACGAGCACAAAGAGGATTAGCCAGATCGCGCCGTCCTGCCATATGCGCTCTTAACATTTCCATCCGCTTCGGTGAGTTCCACAGTTCGTCTAGGGTGGACTCGTTTAAGTCCCCTAACAGGCCAGCATCGGACGGGTCAAGACGGTTACATATAAAGAGCCGCCCTTTCCAATCAATGGACGGGTGATGCAAAAAGTCGAGGCAAATGCCGTGTTCTGGTACGGTTGGATGGCGTCGAACGTATCTATAATTTCCGTCAGGAACATGGAGTAATCTTCTGATGATCGGAACTCCAAGACTTGCATAAATTCTCTCTCTTTCTGGCGGCATGAAGCCGACAATTTTGATGTTCACCATAGGCGGGCGGTCGCCTTTGAGTTCAAGAAAATTCTTGATGTTTTCAATCTGCCACTCCATATCCGGGTCGCCGTTGAAGGCGGAAACGGTGAGGGACGTACAGTGGTTAATAATCTCATCGGCCTTTTGAATTAGGTTCTCTCCGTGGGTAAGGATGGAAACGATAAAACGAGGATGAAGATAAAAAAGAGCTTCACCTAAGAAGTCATAGGCTGTCGGTTCACCATCCCTGTGCATCTGTAAAACAATGCCATCAGGTAACTGATCTGCGATCCGAACAAGCAACATAAAAAGCATTCTTCCCTTCTTATTCGGGTTTATCTCATCGTCCTGGTGCCCGCAAAATTGACAAAGATTGCGCTTGTCACAGCGGGAAGTAAGTTCGATGTTTATCTGTGAAAGGCCGTTAAGCATCAGGAATCCCAAACCTTATTTTTCATCATGTGGCGAATGAGTTCTTCAAGTTTATTGTATTGGTTAATTTTCGCAAGAAATGGACCATCATCAAAACCGCCGATCACGATGCCGTGTTTTTTGCACAGAGCGCGGTATTCTTTTATAAAGGCTTCAACTTTTGCTTTGTTCATCCCATTGCCTTGCCTGCATGTTGATTTGGCTAAGTCCGGTCAGCATTGATCTATGTGCAGCGGCTTCATGCGATCAAACCAAGTACGATTTACGACAAAGATTTCACCCTTGCTCTCAACTTTAATCCAATTAACGTCGTATTTCTTCTGGCATCTTATTTGCGTGGACTTTTTCCTGTGGGATTTACAGCAATAAATGCAAACCTCATCATAACCTAACTTATCATTATTCTCCATCCTATCTCCTCTATTTGGCTAAGCCCGTTCAGCATTTTTTGTTTTTGAAATAAATTCGCTTATTGTAGTTTTTAAAATCACCAGCCATAGCTGTACCGCCAATGTAGCCGACCGCGTTGCGATGTTTACATTTCTTGCACCATACGTAAATACCAGTTGGTCCAGTTGTGGAAAGATCATCGCCTTCGCCAACGACTGTATTCTTACTACCACAATTAGGACAATTTATGTGTTTAAACTTTTCCATCCCATCTCCTCGCCTATTTACACTTCACAGCAAAAGCCATGAGAATTAAAAGTCCGATAATGGAAGGCACAATTTTGCCAGCAGTAGTTTCTTCCCATTCGTCCCACTTATCAAAAACACTTAGCCCTATCGGTAACAGTGCTATCATCGTAAGGACTCCTATGTATAGAGCATCAAGCATTTTCATCCCAAAGTTTCGCCTGTTCTCTCCATTCGCATCCGACTTCTTCCTCCCACTTACTTGAAAGAAACTCCGTCATCTTTCCGACTTTCCCATTCCCAATTTTCGTCCCATTGATTTTAGTAACCGGGAGAATAGACCACGGTGTAGCGGTGAAAAAGGCTTCGTCGGCGGTGATAGCGTCGAAAGATCCAATGTCCCGCTCTCGATAGTCAATGCCATTGGATCGGGCCAAGGAAAGGATAAAGTTCCTGCTAATGCCTCGGAGACAGTCTTGGGGTTCTGGAGTAATAAGCCTATCTCTTTTACAAATGAAGAAATTTGCTCCGGTTCCTTCGGTAATATAACCTTTATCGTCAACCAAAAGGGGCCATGCTTCGGGATCATTTCTTCTTACCTCCAATTCTGCCAGCCTTGAACTTAACCGGCAGTGATTTTTTACTTTGTTTTCGATGTACCGTGACGGTATCGCCCTCTGCGAGGGGATAACCGTAGTAACTCCCTGCTGATAGTATTTTGACATACCCCTCAGAACCCACCGTAAAGGATAGCACGTTATCATTACCCACGGTTTTATTTCCAGAATCTTCTCGTATATAGACAAAGGCCCCCTTGATACGTTTATGAATGTACGATATTCGTCGTCTTCTGCGAACTCCTTTCTGTTTCGGCATATCAAGTCCTCATGGGCCATCTTGAGTTGGTGAAAGTTATAAGCGCAGGGCATTTGGGTAAATTTGATAGAGTCCATGAGGCGGTCAATGTGGGCTTCGAGTTTAAAGAGTTTTTTGTTGAAACTTCTTGCCATCTCGAAAACGCTGTCGCCATAAAGCAGGGCTGAATCATAGATGCTTAGCGTCGCCTCACTTTCCGGCAGGAAGATTCCGTTTTTCCAAATCATTCTTCCCATTCAAATACTCCAAAATTTCCTTTATCCCGAATTCATGGTTTTGCGGATAGCAGTGCTCGTAGATGTCGCGGATCTTTTCATAATCGGCCT
>DATBWL010000024.1:0-4331 GCA_036514795.1 Minisyncoccota bacterium | reverse complement strand
TTTATGAACTTTATAACTTTATAACTACTATTGTATGTTAAACAAACATTTTTTTAAGTCTCTTTTTGGATTCATTGCCATACTTTTCATTGGCTTGGTTATTTTATTTGTTCTAAACGAATATGATCGTTCGGGTTCGGACTTTAAGGCGACAGTCGAGCCCACCCGTTGACCCCCACACCTTTCGTTTTATTGTCTCAAATCATATATTCTATGTACTACATGTATATATTAAAAAGTAAAAAAGATGAGAAATTATACATTGGCTCCACAAATGATTTGAGACGCAGGCTTTCAGAACATAATGCGGGTGAAGTGTCTTCTACCAAACCAAGAAGACCTTTTGATATTAGGTATTATGAAGCATTCTATAGTGAAAGTGACGCAAGAAAAAGAGAAGCATCTCTTAAAAAAGACGGCAAAGCATTGGGGCAACTAAAAAGAAGAATTTCTGAAAGCCTGGAATAAAACAAAAGGTGTGGGGGTTGACAGATAATAAATTTTAAATAGAATTTGAATATATCGATTACGATATATTGACGTCGCTCGGACATAGTGAAAGTAAACTTTCACTTGCTCCTCGCTAGTCAATATAAGGTCAAAGACGACAGGCGGTTAAATTAAGTCCTGTCTAGGCAAAATCTCTTTAGACCTTTATGGGTCGATTTTTTATTAACAGTTGATAGTCAATAGTTTTTAGTTTATAGAATTTATCACTACCAACTATAAACTACCAACTATAAACTAGCTCATGATTACTAAAGAAAAAAAAGGAGAAATTCTGAAAGCCCTCCAAGATATCGTGAAAAAGGCCAAGACAATAGTTTTCGTCAATTTTCACGGCCTGCCGGTCAATGAAACTGTTTCTCTTAGGAAAATTTTAACTAGAGAGAAAGTCGGCTACAAGGTGGCCAAGAAAACTCTCATTAAGCGAGCTTTAGAGGCGGGAAAGTACGAGGGGTCTATGCCGCCTCTCGACGGCGAGATTGGCCTGGCCTATTCAGAGGCAAGCGATTTGCTCGCGCCCGCTCGCGAAGTCTTTAATTTCGGCAAAGATAAGTCTTTGCAGATCGTCGGAGGAGTCTTTGAAGGAAAATTCTTGGATGCTGCCGGCATGCTCGGAATCGCCGCCATTCCGCCGATTAAAATTCTTTACGGGCAGTTGGTTTCGTTGTTATCCTCGCCTTATCGCAGTTTGGTGGTGGCCCTAAACCAAATCGCTCTATCTAAAGAAAAATCATAGAGCGATTTGGTCGTCAGATTACGAAGTCGAGAAAGTAAGGAGTAAAAAGTAAAAGGTAAAAAGTAATTAATAATTTAATACAAATACCACGAATCTTTCCCCGCTTTTCGATCGAAAAGCGGGGACAAATACCACGAATATTTATTATTAGTGGTATTCGATTGAGATTAGTGGTATTAGTGATTTATGCAAAAAGATTTAATTGAAAAAATTGAGAAATTATCAGTTCTTGAACTTAATGAATTAGTCAAAGCCCTGGAAGAAAAGTTCGGTGTTTCCTCCGCCGCCATGGCCGCGCCCGCCGCCGGAGGCTCCGGCGAGGCAAAGGAGGAGAAAGACAGCTTTACAGTTAGCCTAGCGGGAGCCGGCGATAACAAAATAGCCGTGATGAAAGTCATCAAAGAAGCTCTGGCTCTTGGGTTAAAAGAAGCTAAGGACTTAGTTGACGGCGTGCCGTCTGTTTTGAAAGAAGGCATGAAGAAAGCCGAAGCCGAAGATTTAAAGAAGAAGATCGAGGCGGCTGGCGGCAAAGTGGAATTGAAATAGCAACTAGCACCTAGCACCTAGAACCTAACCCATCATGGATATTTTGGAAAAATTATTTGGTAGTCCGGCCCGAGTCAAGCTCATGCGGCTTTTTCTGTCTAATCCGGAAGCCTTTTTTGAGGTGGGGGAAATTGCCCGCCGGACCAGAATAAGCAAGGCGGGTCTTAGGAGAGAAATTAATCTGCTCCAATCCGCCGGCCTGATCAAAAGAAAAAAAGTTAACCCTCCTTCGCATCCTCCTTCGCACAAGGCTTCGGACGGACACGGTAAAGCTACGGGAGGGCGAAGAAAAATAACCAATTGGTATTTAAACTTTGATTTTCCCTATCGAGAGAATCTTAAAACCTTGCTTTCTTCCGACACTCTTTTGAAAAAAAATGATATTGCCAAAGAGTTCAAGTCGGCCGGCAAAATTAAGCTCCTGCTTGTCTCCGGGCTGTTTATTGGGAGCCAACCTGCCCGCCCGCTAACGCCCCCGCACCCGTCGAGCTCAAGCGATGGCGGGCGGGCCCGCAATGCTCCCGCCACAACTTCGCAGATGTGCGCCGACAAAGACAGCCGGATTGATCTTCTGCTTGTAGGGGATAACTTGAATCGCCGGCGGATTGAGGACCGTATCAGGACTATCGAGGCCGAGATTGGGCAGGAGCTCCGCTATGCCATTTTTACCACTCCAGAATTCCTTTATCGTTTAAATATGTACGATAAACTTATTCGGGAAATCCTCGACCGCCCTCATGAGCGGCTGATTGATACGTTACAGATAGCACCGTAATCTCTACGAAATACGAAAAATTACGAAAATACGAACAATGCAAATCCTTAATTCTTTTCGTACTTTCGTACAAAATTCGTATTTCGTAGAGATATCGAGTTATCCACAGTAGCCCCTTAAAAGGGTCATATAAAATGCTATAATTATAAGGTCGTATTAATAATTATTATAAATCATAATTTATCTAGATAATATTATGTTACAAACTTGGGGTGAAGTATTTAGTTCGTCTTTACAAGGCCTTTGGGCGGGCTTCATAAGCTTTGGGGCGAATCTGATTCTTGCCGTTGTTCTCTTTATCATCGGCTGGGTCTTAGGCGGAGTCATTGGCAAGGCCGTGGCTCAACTTATTTCTGCTTTGAAGATAGACAGATTCTTCCAAAGCATTGGCACGGAAGAAGTTTTAGCCCGCGCCGGGCTCAAGCTTAACGTAGGCGCATTTATCGGCGTGATCGTTAAGTGGTTTATTATCATCGTTTTCTTGATAGCTTCCTTGGATATTCTGGGTCTTCAAGAAGTTAACAATTTCCTAAGAGAAGTTGTTCTGGCCTACATTCCAAAGGTTATCATTGCTGCTTTGATTTTGGTCATTGCCGCAGTCATCTCGGACGCCTTCTCTAAGATTGTCGTCTCTACTGCTAAGGCGGCCAATGTCAGGCAGGCTAATTTCTTGGGTACGGCTACCAGCTATGCCGTTTGGATTTTTGCTTTGATAATTGCTCTCTCTGAACTCGGCATTGCTCCGCAATTCATGCAAATTCTCTTCACGGGCATTGTGGCCACCCTCGTCTTATCTCTAGGTTTAGCTTTTGGTCTGGGGGGCAAAGATACGGCCTCTCGGTCTATTGAAAAATTGAGAGATCGAATGTCTAATAAATAAGTAAAAAAGCCTAAAAACAGGGTTTTTTGACCCCGTCGCTCGGAAGCGACGGGGTTTTTTTATATTTGTGCTTGACTTATCTTTTCTTTCGGCTAAAATGGAATTTACTGATATATGATGACTAAGAAACACAAATTAAGGCGGTAGAAAAACCAGCTCTTGCTTTTAATTCTACCGCCTTAAGAGGCGGTTTTTTTGTTAAAATTATAATTTTTTGACATCGAGTCAAAAAATTATAATGCGCGCTACGACGAAAAGTCGCGTGGCGACCTCGTCGCTTTACGCGAATGCGCTCACCCCCACACCTTTCATAGCGACACTGCCGAAGACAACACGCAAAAGCGCATCGCTATGAAAGGTGTGGGGGCTCATGCGAATAATCCTGATACAATTTTTGTTTCCGACTTTCGGGATCAAAAATTGGATTGGGATAGTTAAAAAAAGATTGAGGCGGATTGCAGATTGAAAAACGAATAGGTAGTATCTAATCTCGCCCGCAATGCTTAAGCATAGCTTTGCAGGCGGGAAAAAATTTGTATTAAGTCCCGATGTTCGCTTTGCGAAATCGGGATCCCGACTCCGACGATAAATGTCGGAGTCGGGAATTTTGTGGTTTTTAGATTTCCTAACAGGAATCTAAGAGCATATGGTGGATGCCTTGGCTCTCTAAGGCGATGAAGGACGCAGCGTGGCGGCGATATGTCTCGGGGAGGTGCCTAGCAACCTTCGATCCGAGAATTTCCGAATGGGGAAACCCGATCCGATCAAAATCGGATCGCCCCGACTTAAGGTCGGGGCGCATACCCAGGGAAGTGAAACATCTCAGTACCTGGAGGAAGAGAAACTAAATAAAGCATTCCGTCAGTAGCGGCGAGCGAACGCGGAGA
>DATBWL010000023.1:0-7345 GCA_036514795.1 Minisyncoccota bacterium | reverse complement strand
GGCTCTTTAATGGAAAAATTTAATTTTACTTTTTTTAAGACATTTCCAAAAAGACCCTTAAGCTGGTCGCCCAAGAGCTTGCCACAGGCGGCATTTTTAAAAGCAGAAAAGTTTTTACCCGATGGGCTTTTCGGCGGAGTCCCGCCAAAGGCGCCGTCCGTTCCTCCCGCGCTGTCTTCATCTCCAGTCGTACCAGTGTTGCCGAAACTCCCTGCTCCTAAATCCCCGCCACCTGTTTCATTCCAGTCGGTTGGGAAAGCGTTTGTCTGGTTTGGGTCAAAATTATTATCTTGAGCTCTTGCTTTATTGGGCAAGCCAAGCAAAATAGACGGAGCAACCAAGCTCACGACCAAAAAGGCTGAAATGATCCTATAATGAAATTTTGATCCTTTCATTTATCCTTTTATTATATCACTATTGATCAGATATGTCCTTAAGTCTTCAGAGGATCTGATGAATTGCTCGCTATACTTTTGATATTGAGAGAGCCCAATCAGCCCAACTAATGGATCTTGTTCCATTTTGGCCAAGTTTTTAACGGCGATGCCGGTATTATAGGCGCTATTTAAGATAGCCAGGCCGATTTGAGAGAGGTTGCTCGGGATAGAGAGCGCCAGGGCGTCTAGGGAAAAGTTCAGGTAAGTCTCGCTTATTTTAGAAAGTTCGGAAACATTAACTTCGATTGATTCAGTGTCCACATTGTTGAGTTCATCGCCCAAGCCCAGCTCCACATATTTTGAGAAAATTTCTTTGATGGAGTTATAATATTTTGCTTGGCTATCAGAGCTCACATCATAAGTTTTCTTGAGGTCAGTCACGCGGTAATTATCCGGCAGAACCACATCAGTTATTTGGTCCCCCAAGAGGTTGGAAATATTGCTGACCGTTCCTTGGTCTAAATTTCCCGACTGTCTAAGCGCGGAAATAGTGGCGAAAAATTCTTTGGAGAATTTTTCCGTCTCCGTCATGTCCTCGATTGGCGTAACTTCGGCGTCTATTCCGCTTTTTATCGCCAGCTCCTTTTTTTGTTTGTTAATCCAATCAGCATCCGTTATTCCCTCATGGGTGGTTTTGTTGTTTGGGTCGGTTCCCCAGAGCGCTTCTTCCCAATCGGGGATTTTGTCGCCATCTGAATCTTTTTGGACCAAATCTTGAATCGTTGCTTTGTTTCCATTTTGTGTATCAGAAATATCGATGAGGTTTGAATTTGTTTTCTGGCTAGAAATCAACCCGGCAATGAGCCAAGAAATTAATAATATTCCAAGGATAATTGAAACAATGATGGTAAATTTTTTACTGGGCAGATATTGGCGTTTAGTTGGAGATTTATGCATTAAATAATATAATATAATTAATGACAACGAAAAGCAATCATAAAAAAAAGTCTCAAATTTACAGTTTTTTAACAATAGCAGTTCTTCTGCTTTCTTTCGGCCTAATGCCAATGAAATCAGGGGCTCAATTCGGCGGAGGTGGAGGCAAAGCCTTTGGTGGCCGAATATCGGTGTCGCCTTCAATAAAGGTGACGCAAAAGAAGCAAACATGCGAAAGCGGAGGAACCTGTGGCGGGGCGATCAATATCTGGATAGACATGTCCAAAGCCTCCTGTAGTCATGGAACCTTTGATCTTATTCCTAGTTATCCAAAATCAGCTCCCAAACAAGGCTATTGTGGTGGCCCCGAGGCTCAAAAAAAACACGGACAAATAGCCGTCAGCAAGTGGATTTTAGGTTTTTATCAAGAGCCCACTTCCACGCAAATAGGCATGTGCATCTGTATTACACCACCGTATCGTTATGAGACGAAAGATGTCAGTGTTGACTTAGCCCACCTGAGTCTTTTTGGCACAAACTAGCCTTGTCGAGGACGGTCCTCTGCAAGCCTTGCTAAGCAAAGCCAATCTTTGAGTCCAAGATCCTCTGCCCTAGCTTTTTCCTTTATTTCACATTCTTCCAGCCACTTGGGAGCTTCGCTCCCAAGTCGGGGTTTGAGGTTGGAGGAGAGGACCTTGCGCTTGTGGGCGAAACCAGCCTTGACCAACTCGAAGAATTTTTCTTCGCTGATCTGATTGTCGGTAAAAAGTTTTTTAGAAATATTTTTGATTAGTAAAATGGCTGAGTCGACTTTTGGTGCCGGGGAGAAATATCTTTTTTTAACTGTCTCGATATAAACAGGTTGGCCGTAAGCTTTGACGCTGATGGAAAGTATGCTTTCTTTTTTATCTTGAGCGATTATTCGTTTAGCGACTTCTTTCTGCACCAGAAGCACCATACGCTCCGGCTGCATTTTTTCTTCTTGAAGAAATTTTTTAAAAATTGCGCCAGTAATATAGTATGGAATATTTGCAATTAGTTTATAGCCTTTGAATTTGGAGTTTGGAATTTGTTTAGAAATTAGAAATTCGAAATTAGAAATTTTTAAGATATCGCCTAAAATTAATTTTAATTTTCCCGTTTTTATTTCGTTGGTAAATTTTTCTTTTAAAAATTTAATAAGTTCAGCGTCCTTCTCGATAGCGATCACTTGGCCGGCCTTCTCCAGTAATTTTTCTGTCAGCGCGCCTTTGCCTGGACCTATCTCTAAAATAATGTCGTCGTCAGCTATTTCTCCGGCGCTTACAATATCATAAAGCGCTTTTTGCGATTTCAAGAAATTTTGCCCTAAAGCCTTTTTCGCTTTATAAATCATATCATTTCCTCGTCGAGGACGGTCCTCTGTGTTAGCCAAAAATTGATAAGATCATCAAAACTTCTTTTTTCGCTAAAGTATTCAGGGAAACTTTCCACATTGAGGATTGATTTTTCTTCGCGGTCGCCTCCCAAATAATCGAGATAACTGGAATATTGGTAGTTGGCTAAATGGTCTTTAGTTTTTCGGAAATCCTGCAGTCCAAATTCTTTCCATTTAGAATCGGTGAGCTTGACCGGATTTAAATGAACATATGCATATAGATATTTTAAATAATTATCATTGCTTGCGTGTTTTGATTTAAATCGTCCCTCAAATAAAACACCAGTTCTTTTATTTATTGTATTAAAATACATTGAATAGGCAGTAAGTAATTTTTTCATGAACAAACTTATACCCCCGTCAACTTTTTCTCTCATAACAAGATGAATATGATTTGGCATAAGACAATAGCAGCCAATATCTACAATTGTTTCTTCACGATCAAATTTAAAAGTTTTGTGGGGCGGGATGTCCCTAAGTAGAATTTGCTTTCTTGTATTACACAAGAATAAAAGTCTAACAAATCTTCGATAATCTGCAGGTTTTAAGAATATTTTTTGCTTGCTGTTTCCCCGGCTATATATGTGATAAAATTCACCAGGTGCTAATTTTGTCTTTCTTATCATAATAACATTGTATATTAACCCTATTTCTTGTCGAGGACGGTCCTCTGTGGGTCATGTGTAGATGGTTTTTAGGTTTAAATATTCGCGGTTTTCTTGCTCGATCAGGTGCTCGGGGATGTCGGAGAGAAATTCTGAAGGATAACTCATTTGTCTTGAACCAAAAATCATTCTAGTGTTGGCAAAGGAAAGAAATACTTTTTTCTCAGCACGAGTTAATGCCACATAAAAAAGCCGGCGTTCCTCCTCGGCTTCTTCCAAGGTCGCACTATCATTTTTGGCATGAGGAAAAAGATCCTGCTCAAGTCCCACAATAAAAACATAAGGGAATTCTAAGCCCTTGGAGGCGTGGACCGTCATCAGCCTGACGCCGATTTTCTCATCTTTTAAAGTATCTTGGTCGCCCATTAAGGCCATTTCTTCCAGGAATTTATTGATGCCATCTTCGTTGGGCAATTCATCGTATTTTTGGGCTAAAGTTGCTAATTCTTTGATATTTTCGAGTCGTTCCAAGTCTTCATCGGTGCCCTCTTTTAACATTGTTTCTAGTCCGGTATTTTTCACGATGAATTTGATCGTCTCGGAGACCCTGTGCTTTTCGGCATAGTTTTTTATTTCTTCTAATAAATTAAAAAAATTAATTAATTTTTCTTGCGTCTTAGCTGGTAGAGTTTCTTTTTGGTCGGAGAATAATTTTTCGATAGTTACTACGCCAATGCCTCGCGGCGGCAAATTAATGATCCTTTTAATGTCAGAGAGACCTTCCGGATTTAACGCCGCCTTTAGATAAGATAAAACATCCTTGACCTCTCTCCGTTCAAAGAATCTTGTGCCCAAAACTTGATAGGGAATACTATAAAGCAAAAGCGCTTCTTCCAAGACTCGGGATTGAAAATTGGTTCGATAAAGCACGGCGATATCTTCAAAATTACTACCTTGGTCTTTTATCTCCAATATTTTAGAAGCAATAAACTCAGCTTCATCATTCTCATCCATAGCCTCATACAAAGAAATTTTCTCCCCGGCGCTCTGTCGAGTAAAAAGATTTTTTTCTGTACGCTCAATATTTTTCTTGATGATTTCATTGGCAGCTTCCAAGATTGTCCCCGTCGAGCGATAATTCTCCTCTAAAAGCACTATTTTGGTGCCGGGATAATCTTTTTCAAAATTTAAAATATTTTTTAAATTAGCTCCTCGCCAGCTGTAAATATTTTGATCGTGATCGCCAACAACACAGATATTTTTCTTCTCCCCCACTAAGAGCCTAGTCAGTTCATACTGTACTTGATTGGTGTCCTGATACTCGTCTATATGCACATGACTGAAAAAATCCTGATATTTTTTTCTGATTGCAGGGTTGTTTTTCAAAAGCCAGGTTGATTTTAAAAGCAGATCATCAAAATCCAAAGATTTTTCTTTCTTCAAACCCTCCTCATATTTTTTCCAGATTTTGAAAACTAATTTTTCTAAATGTTCGGAAGCAGATTTTTCAAAATCTTCACAAGTTATAAAATTTCCTTTTTGTTTGGAAATTATATTTTTAAATTTCCTTGGTTCATATTGCTTGGGATCAAGACCTAAATCTTTAATGGCTCCTTTGATCAAGCTGTTGGTATCAGAGGCATCAGCGATAGTAAAGTTTCTGCTAATCCCCGAGGCTTCGGCATTTTCCCTTAAAATTTTTACGCCGAGCGAATGAAAGGTGCCGATCCACGGTTCACGTCGCTCTAGAAGAGTAGGATCATAAAAATTTTTCGTCGGGAGGGATCCACCTCCCTGGGAGGGAGGAAGGGCGCAGTGCGAATAATTTTTATGATCCGTTTCTTCAATTAGTAATTTTCGCGTTCGATCGCGCATCTCACTGGCCGCCTTGTTGGTGAAAGTGATGGCTAGGATGTTCTCCGGCCGGACGCCGGATCGGATTAGATTAATGATCCGGTGGGTTAAGGTCTTGGTCTTGCCGGCGCCGGCGCCGGCGATAATTAAAAGAGGACCGTCTTTATGAGAAGCGGCCTCTTGCTGTTCTTTATTCAAATTATCCACAAATTTCATCCTTTCATTATAGTTATTAATTATCCACAGACAAATTTTCCTTCATTGACTTTCTCCGGTATTCTGCTACCCTTTAAAGGTGCCGATTATCGACGGCATTCCGGAGAATACCCTGATTTTACAAGCTTAATTTAACTTTATTTCATCTAAAAAACAAAATACTGGCCTCTTTTCTATTGCATTTTGGAGTGGTCAGCTCAAAAAGCCTTTATTTTTAAAGCCTGCCCGAACGACTGTTCGGTCAGGCGGGCTTCAAGTTTTTGGGCCTGTTTTGGCTGTTTTAGCTCTAATTTCCTTAGTTTTCCCTGCCGTGCTAGCCCAAGCTCAGATCAATGAAGGGACTAATTCACAAAACCTTCAGATTTTGCAGGCCAATGCCTTTCCTCTGGCTACCGGCGGCGGAGACATTACCATAGAGAATGGTTCAGCTCTTCAGCCGGCAATAGGCCCGCTAGGATCGGCTTCCGACATAAAATCTGAATATCTTTCTGACGAAATCGTCAACTATATCGTCCGAAAAGGAGATACTCTTGGGGGGATCGCTAAGATGTTCAATATTTCTCAAAATACAATTATCTGGGCTAATGATTTGAAAAAAGGGCAAGCTTTGACTGAGGGTGATTCACTGGTAATTTTACCGATTTCCGGAGTTGATTATACGGTTAAAAAAGGAGACACCTTGGGAAGTATTGCCAAGAAATTTAATGCCGATATTGATGAAATCGGCATATTCAACGGCATTACCGTGAAAACTACTCTGGCTATTGGTGATGAGATAATCATTCCAGACGGTGAAATAGTTTCTTCGCCCGGAGCTGGCGTTGGAACGTCAAAATCAAGACCAAGCTACGGCGGTCCAGAATATGCCGGCTATTACCTAAGGCCAATTTCTGGCGGCAGAAAGACTCAAGGACTTCACGGCAATAATGGCGTAGATTTGGCAACCTATGCTGGCGCGCCCATCCTAGCTTCGGCTGACGGCACAGTCATCATCAGTCGAAATTCCGGTTGGAACGGCGGTTACGGAAAATATATCGTGATCCGGCATCCAAACGGCACGCAAACGCTTTATTCACACAACAGCGACAATATAGCGACGGTTGGACAGCAGGTGAAGCAGGGGCAAGTGATCGGCCATGTCGGTTCCACCGGCAAATCAACCGGCCCTCATGTTCACTTTGAAGTTCGAGGAGCTAAAAACCCCTTCTAAATATTAACTTCTCGGTCTATACTGAAGCGCCTCCAAAATGTGGGGCGTTTTTATATCTTCCGAGCTGTCCAAATCGGCGATGGTGCGAGCGAGCTTGATGACCCGATGATAAGCTCGGGCCGAGAGATTTAATTTTTCGGCGCTGTCGTTTAAGATCTTTTTAACTTCGTCTTTAATCGGCAATATATCAATGTCTTTGACGGTCATTTCAGAGTTGGTTTTTATTTTTTTACTAAGCCCGGCAAATCTCTCTTTTTGTATGGCCCTCGCCTTCTTCACTCTTCCGCTGATATTTTCCGTAGTTTCTCCGCTTTTGTTTTTGCCCGACAATTTTTCATAATCAACATTTTCCACCCTAAGCCAGATGTCGACGCGGTCAATGATAGGACCTGAAATTTTTCTTCTGTAACGGTCAAGATCAACCGGCCGGCAGACGCAATCTTTTTGTTTTGAGCCAGCATAGCCGCACGGGCAAGGGTTCATGGCGGCGATTAAAATGAATTGCGCGGGGAACCTGGCCGTGCCCTTGGACCTGGAAATATTGACCACTCTGTCTTCCAGCGGCTGACGCAAAGATTCTATGACCCTTTTTTCAAATTCAGGAAATTCATCTAAGAAAAGAACGCCCCTATGAGCGAGAGTCACTTCTCCCGGCTTAGGAAAAGTTCCCCCGCCAATGACGGAGACATAAGAAGAAGTATGATGCGGAGAGCGGAAGGGCGCCGTAGGG